>NZ_JBSFWJ010000004.1:0-172738 GCF_053592695.1 Saccharopolyspora sp. NPDC002578
CGGGAGGCGGTGGCGATGGATCCGCAGCAGCGGTTGTTGTTGGAGGTGTCGTGGGAGGTGTTCGAGCGGGCGGGTGTTGATCCGAGTTCGTTGCGCGGCAGGGACATCGGCGTGTTCGCGGGCGTGATGTACCAGGACTACCTGACGCGGGCGGGCACCGCGCCACCCGAGGTCGAGGGTTACCTGGGCACCGGGAGTTCGGGCAGCGTGGCGTCCGGTCGGGTGTCTTACACGTTGGGTTTGGAGGGTCCGGCGGTGACGGTGGATACGGCGTGTTCGTCGTCGTTGGTGGCGATTCATCTTGCTGCGCAGTCGATTCGGCAGGGCGAGTGTTCGATGGCGTTGGCCGGCGGTTCCACGGTGATGACGACGCCGGGCATGTTCATCGACTTCAGCCGCCAGCGCGGTTTGGCCGGTGATGCCCGGTGCAAGGCCTTCAGCGATGCCGCCGACGGCACCGGGTTCGGCGAGGGCGTCGGGTTGGTGTTGTTGGAGCGGCGTTCGGATGCTGAGCGTGCTGGGCATGAGGTGTTGGCGGTGTTGCGCGGGTCGGCGGTGAATCAGGATGGTGCGTCGAACGGTTTGACGGCGCCGAACGGTCCTTCGCAGCAGCGGGTGATTCGGGCGGCGTTGGAGCGGGCGGGACTGTCCGCTGTGGACGTGGACGCCGTCGAGGGGCACGGAACCGGGACGACGCTGGGTGATCCGATCGAGGCGCAGGCGTTGTTGGCGACTTACGGGCAGGGGCGCTCGGCGGATCGGCCGTTGTGGTTGGGGTCGGTGAAGTCGAACATCGGTCATACGCAGGGTGCTGCGGGTGTGGCGGGTGTGATCAAGATGGTTTTGGCGATGCGGCATGGGATTTTGCCGAAGACCCTGCACGTGGACGAGCCGTCTCGGGAGGTGGACTGGTCTTCGGGTGACGTGCGGTTGCTGACCGAGCAGCGGGCGTGGCCGGAAACGGATCATCCGCGCAGGGCGGCGGTGTCGTCGTTCGGGATCAGCGGCACCAACGCACACCTGATCCTGGAGCACGTTCCCGAAACCGCCGCCGACCGCGAACCCGCCACCTTCCCCGGCCCGGTTCCGCTGGTGCTGTCCGCGCGAGGCGCACTCGCGCTGCGGCACCAAGCGCGGCGGCTCGGTGCCAAGCTGGCCGAGGACGAACCGGACCTGGTCGACCTCGCCCACTCCCTCGCCACGGGTAGGGCCGCCCTCGAAGACCGGGCGGTCGTGCTGGCCGCTACCACGGAGGAAGCGGACGCCGCGCTGGCCGCGCTGAGCCGGGGCGAGCCCGCATCCGGACTCGTCGTGGGCCGGCGCGCCCCGGGACGCACCGCGTTCCTGTTCACCGGGCAGGGCGGCCAGCACGCCGAGATGGGGCGCGCTCTGCACTCGGCCTTCCCCGTGTTCGCCCATGCCTTCGACGCGGCCTGCGCCGAGCTGGACCGGCACCTCACCGGTCACGTCGAGCACCCGGTGCGGGAGGTGGTGTTCGCCCCGGCCGGAACGGAACGCGCGGACCGGCTGGACGAGACGGCGTACACCCAATCCGGCCTGTTCGCCCTGGAGGTCGCGCTGTTCCGGCTGCTGGAGAGCTGGGGCGTGCACCCCGACGCCGTGACCGGTCATTCGATCGGTGAGCTGAGCGCCGCGCACGTCGCGGGAGTGCTGTCGCTGCCAGACGCGGCCGAGCTGGTGGCGGCCCGCGCACGCCTGATGCAGGAGATGCCGCCCGGAGCCATGCTCGCGGTGTCCGCTGATGCGGAGCAGGTCGCCGAGCTGCTCGCCGATCAGCACCGGTTCGCCGGGATCGCCGCGGTGAACGGACCCCGGTCGGTGGTGATCTCCGGGGAGCAGCAGGCGATCGACGTGGTCGCCGAGCGCTGCGCCGCGAGCGGGCACCGGGCGCGTCGGCTGCGGGTGAACCGCGCGTTCCACTCGCCGACGACGGAATCCGTGCTGGCCGACTTCCGCGCCGTCGCGCAAGGGCTGTCCTACCGGGCGCCGTCGATCCCCTTGGTGTCGAACTTGACGGGTGCCCTCGTCGAGGACGAAGTGCGCTCGCCGGAGCACTGGGTGCGGCACGTGCGGGAGACCGTGCTGTTCGCGGACGGGGTCCGGGCGCTGCACGACCACGGCGTGCGCAACTTCGTCGAGGTCGGGCCGGGCGGCGCACTCGCCGCGATGACCTCCGAGTGCCTGGCCGATGGGTCCACTTCGGACTGCGTGGTGCCGTTGCTGCGCCGCGACCGCGCCGAAGCGGAAAGCCTGCTGGCCGCGATGGGCGAACTGCACGTCCGAGGGGTCTCGGTGACCTGGTCCGCTCTGTTCGAAGGTACCGGCGCGCGCCGGGTCGACCTGCCCACTTACGCCTTCCAACACCAGAACTACTGGCTCGAACCGGCAGCCGCGCTGGACGTCACGTCGGCGGGGCTGTGCGCGTCCGGTCATCCGCTGCTGGCGGCGATCGTCCTTCGGCCGGACTCGGCGGGATTGCTCGGCACCGCGCGGTTGCCCGCGGACCTCGACCTCGCCGGACCCGGCACGTCCGGCCGGGCCGTGCTGCCGAGCTCCGCGCTCGTGGAGCTCGCGATCCGGGCCGGTGATGAGCTGGGCTGCGGGCAGGTCAGGGAGCTGACCGAGCTCGTGCCGCTGGAATTGCCGGAACGAGGCGCGCTGGTGCTGCACGTGGAGGTGGGCGAGGCGAACGACGCGGCAGACCGCCCGATCAGCTTCCACACCCGGCCCGAAGCGCTCCCCGACGCCCAGTGGCAGTGCCATGCTCGTGGCGTGCTCGCGCCCGGCGACGGGTCGGGCGGTCGCGCTATCGACGCGTGGCCACCGGAAGGCGCCGTGGAGCTGGACCTGGCCGACGTGGCGCTGACAGGACTGCGGGCCGCGTGGGTCCGCGGCGCGGAGCGCTTCGCCGAGCTGGTGCTGCCCGACGACCAGCGCCCCGGGCCTGACGGGTTCGGCGTCCACCCCGCCCTGCTGGACGCCGCGGTGCGGCTGACCGAGGTGGACGCGGACGGCGCGGCGCGCGCACCGGTGACGTGGCGGGACGTCGCGCTGCACGCCACCGGCGCCACCGCGCTGCGCGTCCGGCTCGCACCGGAAGGGGAGACGACGGTGTCCGTGGCGTGCTCCGACGACGCCGGGAACCCGGTGGCGTCGGTGGGCGCGGTGGAATTCGCCGCCCGCGCCGAGTCATCCGGGGCGCCGGTGGACATGCTCTTCGAGACGCGGTGGACCGAGCTCTCCGCGCGCTCGGGACCGGACCTTGTGGAGATCGGTGAGGTAAGCGGCGACGCCGACGTGACCGCGTTGGAGAACTCCGGTCAACGTCCGCCCGCGGCGCTGCTGCTCGACATCGCGCCGCGGTCAGCGGAGCCCGGGGAGGCGAGGGCGCTCACCGGCCGGGTGCTGGAGGTCCTCCAGGCGTTCCTGACGTCGGCCGTACTCGAATCAGCCCGCCTGGTCGTGGTCACCCGGGGCGGGCTCGCTGATCCGGTCACCGGCGCGGTGCGCGGACTGGTCCGTTCGGCGCAGACCGAGCACCCGGGCCGGATCGTGCTGCTGGATCTGGACCCGCGGGACAGCGCGCGAACCCTGCTGCCGACGGCCCTCGCCGCCGGTGAGCCGGAGCTCTCGGTGCGCGACGGTGCGCCGACGGCACCCCGGCTCGCCCGGATTCCGCGGCCGCAACGAGGCGCACCGGACTGGAACCCCGACGGCACCGTGCTGATCACCGGCGGCACCGGGGCGCTCGGCGCGTTGCTGGCCCGCCACCTGGTGCGCGCACGCGGAGTGCGGCACCTGCTGCTGGTGAGCCGTCGCGGACCGGAGGCGGACGGTGTCCCGGAGCTGCGGGCCGAGCTGGCGGAGCTCGGCGTCGAGGTCTCCGTCGTGGCCTGCGACGCGGCCGAACGCGACGAACTGGAACGGCTGCTGGCGGCGATCCCGGCACGGCACCCGCTCACCGCGGTGGTGCACGCCGCCGGGGTGCTCGACGACGGCGTGATCTCGGGCCTGTCCCCGCGGGGCCTGGACGCGGTGTTGCGGCCGAAGGTCGACGCGGCACTGCACCTGCACGAGCTGACGCGGGACGCGGATCTCGCCGCGTTCGTGCTGTTCTCCTCCGCGGCGAGCACCGTGGGCAGCCCGGGGCAGGGAAGCTACGCCGCGGCGAACGGTTACCTGGACGGGTTGGCCGTGCTGCGGCGTGCCGAAGGCCTGCCCGCGAAGTCGCTGGCCTGGGGACCGTGGGCCGGTGGCATGGCCGAGCTCGGTGGGGCCGGTCGCGTGCGCGGTGGGATGCGGCCACTTCCGCCGGAACGGGCGCTCGCCCTGTTCGACACGGCGCTGGACGTGGACGGAGCCGTCGTGCTCCCGGCCGACGTCGACCTCTCCGACGCCCGCGACCCGGCCGGGGACGTGCCGCACCTGCTGCGCGGACTGGTGCGGCCCGGCAGGCGCGCCGCCGGCCGCTCGGCGGAGCCGGGTGAGCCCTTCGCCGCCCGGCTCGCGCAGCTGTCCGGAAGCGGCCGGGAGGAAGCGGTCCTCGACCTCGTGCTGACCACGTCCTCGGCCGTGCTGGGCCGCGACGCGAGCGATCCGCTGGCCCCGGACGACGTGTTCTGGGAGGTCGGTTTCGACTCGCTGACGGCGGTCGAGCTGCGCAACCGGCTCGCCGGGGCCAGCGGGGCGCGGTTGCACGCCGCGCTGGTCTTCGACCATCCGACCCCTGCGCTGCTGGCCGAGCACGTGGTGGCCGCGCTGCCGGTCGTGGAACCGGCGTCCCCGGAGTCCGTGCTGGTGGAGCTCGACAGGATCGCGGCGGTGATGTCCTCCACGACGCTCGACGACGCGGTCCGCGACCGCATCACCGCCCTGCTGCGCGATCTCGCCGGAGAGCCGGGGTGAGCCCCGGTCCGGGGCCGATTCGAGAGGAGGCCGCGATGTTCGACGTCGACACCTACCTGCGACGCCTGGGCACGTCCGGGCCGTTGGAGCCCACGGTGGAATCCCTGCGCGTGCTGCACAAGGCGCACTTGACCGCGATTCCCTATGACAACACCACATTTCCCGAGCACGGCGGACCGCTCCCGCGCAACCTCGCCGACGTCGGGATCGACCCGACCTTCGACAAGATCGTCGTGCGCGGGCTCGGCGGGATCTGCTTCGAGCTGAACCTGCTGCTGCAACGCCTGCTCGACGAGTCGGGGTTCGACACGATCTCGGTGTCCGCCGGGGTGCTCCAGGACGGCGGCCGGTTCAGCCCGGATCTGTCGCACCGGTTCGTGATCGTCCGGCTGGGGCAGGATCGCTGGCTGGCCGACGTCGGCTTCTCCGGACCGTCCTTCCTCGAACCGCTGCGCCTGGTGCCGGATGTGCAGGAGCAGTACGGCTGCGGCTTCCGGCTGATCGAACGCGGCGACCGCTACGTGCTCGAACGGCGCAGCCGAGGCGGCGACTGGCGACCGGTGTACCGGTTCACCCTGCGACCGCGCCGGACCGAGGACTGGGACGGTTTCACCGAGACGCTCCAGCGGTTCCTGGCGGAGTCCGCGCCCGCGGGGACGACGATGATGTGCCGCGCCACCGGCGACGGCCACCGGATGATCGTGGGCCGGCGCCACCTGGTCGTGGCGGACGGCCACGAGCGGTTGAGCGCGCTGGTCGATCCCGCCGAGTTCGACCGAGCGGTGGCCGAGATCCTCCGAGGCTGAGGACCGGCTCGTCGGCGACGGGTCGACGGCCCGCGGCCGCGCCGAACCGCTCCCCGGACACGGGACCGATGTCCGGGGAGCGGTTCAGGCGCTCGGTGGCCCGCGGCGTCGGGGGTCAGCCGCTGATGGGGGAGCGGTCCAGCTCGGGGTACACGGGGCAGCCGTACGCCCGCTCGAACGGGGCGAAGGTGTCCCAGTCGGGATTGGCGCGCAGCGCCGCGGCGATCGGGTTGTGCTCGCTCCAGAAGTCGCCGCCGAGCAGCCGGACCATGTACATCTCCAGGTCGTCCTTGCTCTTGCCGCCCGCGGCATCGGCCAGCGCGCCGAGCAGTTCGCTCTCGTAGAACGAGAAGATCAACCGGACGTAGGTGTCGTAGCCCGTTTTGAAGAAGTTGGAGTACCCGGTGAAAAGCCGGTCTTCGGCGGCGGGATCGTCCAGGGCCGCCGCGATGGTGTTCGCGGCCTCGGCGCCGGTGACCATCGCGACGAGCACACCACCGGAGAACATGGGATCTCCGAAGCAACCCGCGTCCCCCGCCATCACCCATCCCGGGCCGACGACGGTGTCGGTGTGGTAGCAGTAGTCCGTCTCGACCCGGAGCTCGGTGGACGGCCGCGTCCCGCTCAACCGCTGCACGATCCGGGGAACGCGGGAGGAGTGGTCCTCGAAGGCCCGTTCCGCGGGTTGCCTGCGGAAAACCTCGCGCGGCATGACGGTGCCGACGCTGATCGTGTCCGCCGACAGCGGGATCGCCCACACCCAGCCGTCGGCGTGGCTGCCGATCTGGATGTCGCCCGCGTAGCCGGGGTTGTGTCGTTCGTCGAGCCCGGTGTGATGCCGGTACACCGCCACCATGCGCAGCTTCTCGATCGTCTTGCGCAACCCGAACCGGTTCGCGATCCGGCCGCCGCGACCGCTGGCGTCGACGACGTACCGCGCGGTGAGCTCGTGCTCGCGGCCGTCGTGCTCGTAGCGCACCCCGGTCATCCGGTCACCGGTCAGCAGCAGCTCGGTGACCTGGGCCTGTTCGACGACCCGCACTCCGCAAGCGCGGGCTTGGTCCAGCATGACCCGGTCGAAGTGGGCGCGTTCGACCTGGAAGGTCTCGGTGTGCCGTCCCGGCCCCTGCTTGGCGAAGTCGGCGCGGAACACGCCGGAGGTGAAGAACTTCGTCCCGGTGGGGTCGATGAACTCGCCGCCGCGCTTGACGACGTAGCCCTGGGAGAGGACTTCGTCGAGCAGGCCCAGGCGGTCGAGCAGTCCGGCCATGTACGGCAGCATCGACTCCCCGATGTGGAACCTGGGGAACGCCAGCTTCTCCAGCAGCACCACCGAACGGCCGTGACGGGCGAGGGTCGCCGCGCAGACGGCGCCGGCCGGGCCGCCGCCGATCACCACGGCATCGGGCATGTCGTCGGTCATCGAGTCCTTCTTCCTTGCCGATGGCGGAAATCGGGACGGGGACGGTTCGCCCCGCGGTGGCGCGAACCCGGTTCTGCCGCCAGACGCTAGGTTCCGTCCGCTGCCGCGTACAGCACCGCGGTTCCCGCGCGGGACCACCCGCGGGTAATCGCCACCTGGTGCGCGTCGCGCGGTGCCGGAACCGCGATTGCCGCTGGGTGGCCGTCCGGTGGAGCGGCGGCGGTTGAGCGGTCGGTGGCGCCCTCCTAGCGTCGATCCGGGTAGGAGCACGGGTGGGGAGGTTCGGTGACGGGGCAGGATTTCGCTCGTGGACTGGTCGTGCTGGGGGCGGGCGTGATGGGGCTGGGAATCGCGACGCTCGCCCGCGGTCACGGGTTGGCGGTGGAACTGGTCGACGTGGACGGCGCCGCGCGGGACCGGGCCCGGGCCGCGGTGGACCGGCAGTTGCGGCTGGCTCGACTGATGGGGGTGTTGCCCCCTGATCGCGCGACGGGGGAGCTGACGGTCGGCTCGCTTCCGGCGGCGCTCGCGGACGCGCCGGCGGTCGTCGAGGCGGTCTCGGAGGAAGCCGGTCTCAAAGCCCGGGTGCTGGCCGAGGTTTCCGCGCACGTGCGGCCCGGAACCCCGTTGGTGTCCAACACCTCGTCGATCCCGATCGACGAACTGGCCGGATCGGTGGTGCGTCCGGGAGACCTCGTCGGCGTGCACTTCATGAACCCGCCCTACCTCATCGGCACGGTGGAGCTGGTCCGCGCTTCGCGGACCACAGGCACGGCGGTGGAGCGGGTCGCGGCGCTGCTGGACCTGCTGGGGCGGCGACCGGTGGTGGTGCGGGACGCGCCGGGGTTCGTGACCAGTCGAATCCTGCACCCGATGATCAACAACGCGGTGCGGGTGGTGGCGGCGGGTACTGCCGACGCCGAATCCGTCGACGCGCTGATGCAGGACTGCTTGGGGCACCGCACCGGCCCGCTGCGCACCGCCGACCTGATCGGGCTCGACAACCTCGCCGACTCGCTCCAGGTGCTGTGGGAGCGCACCGGTGACGAGGCGTGCCGGCCGTGCGAGCTGCTGCTGGCGAAGGTGCGTGCCGGGGACTTGGGGCGCAAGACCGGACGCGGATTCTACGACTACGAGGAGGGCCTCGCGTGAGCGTTCCGACTGACCGGACCACCGACGGCGAACCGGCGGACCACGTCGAGCGCGAGCTGCTCGACTTCCTCGCCGCCAAGACCCGGACGAACTGGGAACCGGACCGCGACCTGTTCGCGGCGGGCGGGTTGTCCTCGCTGTTCGTGATGGAACTGGTGGTGCACCTGGAGAAGTCCTTCAGCGTGGAGATCGTCGGCCCGGACCTGCGGTTGGACAACTTCCGCTCGGTCCGCGCGATGGCCGGGCTGGTGCGCCGCCTGCAGGTCGCGCAGCGGGACTGATCGAGTCGTCGCCGGGCCGTGTGCGTCCCACCGGCCCCCGGCCGGCGGAACGACTTCGGCCCCGTTGCACGGGACCCGCCACCGGAGACGTTGCGGTGCGCGGGTCCTCGGTGCGTTCGCAGCGGTACCGATTACGGTCCCGTGCGAAGTCCTCGCGGTACTCCGGGACTGCTCGACGTCACCGGACGACCCGGGACGACCGGCTCCTCACTCCGCTTCCTCGGCGTGGGCGATCCGGCACCGGTCCGATTCCAGCGATATGGCGGCGCGGATCGCGAGCGTCGCCGCCCTCGTCGCGTGCAGCGCCTTCCGGTACTCGTCCGCTACGAGCGCGGCCGCGTCCGGCCGCCTGGTCATCGCGTCGCAGACGGAGTCGGCCGCTTCCAGGCATGCCACGCACGCTTCGACGATCGGGTCCGTTCGTCCCAGCACCGCCGTGAGCTGCTCGGCGAGCCCGCGGATCCGGTCGCGCACTTCTTCCGGGGGCATGGGTTCCATCACGCGCGGGCCGGGACCAGGTCGATGAAGCGCTGCTGCCACAGGCCGTGCAGTTCGTCGTGCTGGTGCGGGGCGATCCCGAGCTCGGTGAGCGCGCGTGCGCCGTCCGCTCCGCGGAGCACCCGGTGCAGGTCGGCGGAGATCTCGGTGGCGGACCCGGTCGCGTGGTCCTGGTGGATGCGGTGCGCGGTGGTGGTGCCGCCGCCCGGTGCGGCCGTGGTCGTCCGGGTGAGGTGGGTCGTCGGCCGGAGCCGGACGGTGAGCCGGTCGAGGTTGGCGTGCCAGTCGGGGTGCCGCCGGACCAGGTGGTCGCCGATCACGAGGTGGTCGAGCTCGGTGGTGAGGAAGCAGGCGACAGCATCGTCCACCGTGGTCACGATGGGTTCCGCGTGGTTGTTGAACGAGGTGTTGAGCAGCACCGGCGTGCCGGTGATCTCGCCGAACTCCTCGACGAGCCGGTGGAAGCGCGGTTGGGCGACGGGGTCGGTGATCTGCACCCGGGCCGTGCCGTCGACGTGGGTGACCGCACCGAGCTGCGCCCGCCGGTCCGGCAGGACGTGCACCACGTAGGACATGAAGCCGTAGTGGGCGGTGGTGGCGGGGAGGTCGAAGTAGTCGCGGGCGGCCGCGGGAGTGACGGCGGGCGCGAACGGGCGGAAGCTCTCGCGCTTCTTGACCATCGCGTTGATGCGGGTCTGGTTCACCTTCGGCCGGGCGTCGGCGATGATGCTGCGGTTGCCGAGCGCGCGGGGGCCGAATTCGGCGGCGCCTTGGACCCAGCCGATCACCGCCGACCCGGCGAGCAATCGCGCCGTGGTCTCGACGATGTCGGCGCGGTGCTCGAATTCGATGACCGAGCCCCAATCGGCCAGGCGGCTCGCGATGTCCTCGGTGCCGCCGATCGCGGGACCGAGTCCGGCATCGCGCAGCGGGGGCAAGGAGCCGATCGCGCCGCCGCCGCGGTGCTCTACGGCGAGAGCCGCCCCGTCCGCGGCCCCGGCATCGTGCGAGGCCGGGTGCACGAACACCTCGTCGAACAGTCCCGAGCGCAGGATCGCCCCGTTGAGGGTGCAGTTGTGCGCCACTCCGCCGCCGAAGCACAGCCGCCGCGAACCGGTGGCGCGGGCCCAGTGGCCGAGCACGTGCAGGGAGATCCGCTCCAGCGCTTCTTGCGCCGCCGCCGCGATGTCCTTGTGCTCCTGGGTGAACGCTTCCCCGCGCCGCCTCGGCACCAGGCCTCGGGCGAACAGCGCCGGGCCGACGGAGTCCAGTCCGGCGTTGTCGCCGCCGATCTCGTAGTCGCCGTCGGGGCGCACCACGCAGAGCTCGTCGAACAGGTCCCGGAACCGGGCCGGGTCTCCGTACGGGGCCAGTCCCATCACCTTGTACTCGTCGCCGAACCCGTAACCCAGCAGCTGGGTGACGTTCAGGTAGAACCGGCCGAGCGATCGGGGGATCGAGTACGACCCCAGCAGCTCCAGCCGTCCGCCGTCACCCCGGTAGATCGAGCCGGAACCGGCGTCACCGGCCGCGTCGAGCACGACGACCAGCGCGTCCGCCATGCCGGACCGGGCGAAGCTGGACAGCGCGTGGGCGAGGTGGTGCGGGGCGTAGTGCAGGCCGTCGGCGGGAAGGTCCCAGCCGAGTTCGGTCTTGAGGTGCTCGGTGATGAGCTCCCGCGAATACCTGGCCGGAACGTCGCGGTGCTGCGCGTAGAGGTGGTTCAACGTGAGGTCGATGGTGTTCTCGGGGAAGTAGTAGCCCACCGCGTCGATCTCGTCCGGGGTGACGTTCGCTCGCGCCAGGCAGGCGCGGATGGCGTTGATCGGGAATTTGGTGGTCTTCTTGATGCGGTTGAGGCGTTCCTCCTCCACCGCCGCGACCAGTTCCCCGTCGCGGACCAGGCATGCCGTGGCGTCGTGGAAGAAGTACTCCTGCATGCCGGGTACCAGGTCCGAGTAGGCCCCGGAGAAGTTCCCGCTCAACCCCAACACCAGCATGTGTTCACCCAGCCGATCGTGTGGACGGTGACTGCCGTCGCCAGCGTAGGCAGAGCCGATCAGGGGAGAGGAGCGCCGGGTTTCCACTCGTCACCCACTCCGGGACACATCACCACCTGCGCCGAGGGAGGTTCTGCGGGCTGCGGGGAGCGGTGGCTCATGGAGCGGATCAGCCGCCGCAGGCCCAGTGGGATTGCTCGCTGCCGGGCCGGTTTCTCCGCCGGACACGGCGAAATCGCCGTCCTCACGGGGAAGCCGCGGTGTCGTCGGGCGGATCACTGCTCGTCGATCCGCCGCCGACACGACGCGGAGCAGCGGATCGTCGTGCGCGGGCGCCTAGGCGGAACTTCGTTCCCCCAGAACGGTTTCGCCGTGGTGGTGGGCGGCGTCGGCGTCGATCCGACCCGCCGCGCGCCGTTCCTTCTCGGTGAGCACGGCCTGCGGGACGGTGGCGTGGGCGACCGCGCGGACGAGGGAGTGCCGGAACTCGTAGGTCCGGGCTTCCGACGCGCGACCTCCGGCGCGGAGGTAACCCAGGTGCGTCAGGTGCTCCAGCGCGTCCGCGACTTCGTCGAGGGGCAGTCCACCGATCGCGTGCACTCCCGGTGCGCCGATCCCGGAGCCGAGCACGGCGGCGTCGACCAGCACTGCTTTGACCTCCGTGGGGAGGCGGTCGAAACGCGCGGTCAGGACGCGGCGAACCGCGGTGGGCACCGGGAACCCGCGGGGGTCCCGGGTGGTGCGGAGTTCGGCGATCTCGGGGAGCCGGGCCGGCTGCTCGGCCAGCGTTCGGGCGTATTCGACGACGAACAGCGGGTTGCCGCCGATGTGCGGGATCACCGACCGGGCGATTCCGGCCGTGGCCTCGTTCCCGCTGGACGACACGAACAACCGGGCCGCCTGGTCCTCGTCCAGCGGGTCCAGCGTGATCGTGCCTGCTCCTGACTTCCCGCCTCCCCAGGAGGGCCGGCGGTCGAGCAGCTCGGTGCGGGCGGTCACGACGACCAGCAGCGAGAGCCTGCCCGAGTCGGCGGTGATGTCGTCGATGAAGTCGAGCAGGAGGTTCGACGCGCGGTGGAGGTCTTCCACGATCAGAACCACCGGGCGGTCGGTGCAGATCCGCTCGAGGAATCGCCGCCACGCGCGGGTGGATTCGCGTGGTTCGCTGCTCGGACCTCCGGTGCTCAGCAGTGCGCGGAGCGCGGTCGGCGACGAATTCGGGGCGCTCCGGGAGACGCTCGGGGCGGGCTCCGCGTCGATCATCTCGGGTTCGGCGTGGGGTGCCGGATCCGAACGATCGGTGCCCGGGCGGGCCGACAACGCCTCGGCGAGCGCCGATAGTCCATCGTGGACGGATTCCGGAGAGGCCACGCAGGTGATCACCGGTACGGGCGGGCAGTGGTCGGTCGCCGCACGGTGGAATTCGTCGACCAGGCGGCTCTTGCCGACACCGGCCTCGCCGAACACCGTCACCAAGTGCGGGCGGGACCGCCGCCGCACCCGGTCGAGCGCGTCGAACAGCACGTCCACTTCGCGTTCCCGGTCGACCAGCGGCACGACCGGGCCGGGTGGCTCGTGCGTGGCCGGTGCCGCGGTGGCCAGCGAGCCGAGGATCGGGTCGTGCGGTCCGTGGTAGGTGATGGTGGGCTCGCTCGCCAGCCTGGTCTCCGAGCACACCCGCACCTGGTTCGGCGGCACCGTGGTGAGCAGGTGCAGGCACCGGTCCAGCACTCCTCCCGTCGCCACCGGAGGATGTTCGGCACCGGCCGGGTTCGGGCGGACCAGCGCCTCGCCGCTGGCCACCGCCACGGCGCTGGTCCGCTTCGCGGTGTCCGGTCCGGCGAGGCCGCGGGACCGGAGTCGTTCCCGGATCGCCAGCGCCGCCCGCACGGCGCGCACGGCGTCGTCCTCCCTGCTGTGCGCCGGGCCGAACAGCACGAGCCACTGCGGACCGATGGTGCCGCCGAGGACGCCGCCGAAGCTTTCGGCCTCTTCCCGGACGGCCGTCGCGACCCGCCGCAGGGCGTCGTCGACTTCGTCCGGCCGCGTCGCGTCGGTGCCGTGGTGGATCTTGCTCCACACGAGCAGCGCGCTGATCTGCTTGAGCTCGGCGGTCTCCTCGGTCGTCGTCGACCGGGAGCGCGCCGCCGGAACGACTTCGACGGGGGACCGCTGCGGCCGGTGAGCCCTCTCGGCGGGCACCGGCGGGTCGGGTTGCCGGTTCGGTTCGACGAACAGGTCCTGGTGCAGGATCGCCCGTTCCAGCTCCTGCAGTTCCGGCCCGGGGTCGAGCCCCAGGTCGTCGATCAGTTCGGCACGAGTCCGGCGGTACACGCCGAGCGCGTCCGCCTGCCTTCCGGACCGGTACAACGCGCGCATCAGCTGGCCGCAGAGCCGTTCGCGCAGCGGCGCCAAATCGAACCAGGTCTCCAGTTCGTGGAGGACCGCGTCGTGGCGGCCGCAGGCGAACTCGGCTTCGACGTAGTCCTCGAACGCGGCGAGGCGGGCGTTGTCGACGGCCGCGAGTTCGGACCAGTCGACGCCGGACTCGACGAGGTCGGCGAGCACCGGCCCGCGCCAGAGGTCGAGAGCCGCCCGCAGCGTGCTCGCCCCTTCTTGCCACGCTCCCGCGGTGCAGTAGGCGCGGCCGTCGTCGACCAGATCGCGGAACCGGTTGAGGTCGACCGCTTCGGCGGGTGCCTTGAGCAGGTATCCGGGAGCGTGGGTCAGCAGCACGGCGAAATCGTCGGCACGGTCGTCCGGGGTGAGGAGACCGCGCAAGGCGGACACGGCGTTCTGGATCATCTTCCGGCCCGTGTTCGGAACGTCGTTCGGCCAGAGCGCATTCAGCAGTCTGCTGGTCGCGACCACGCTGTTGGCGTGGAGCAGGAGGTAGCCGAGGGTGGCGCGCTGCTTGTTCCCGTGCACCGCCACCGGCTCGCCGTTGTCGACTACTTCGAGTGGTCCCAATAAGTGAAATCGCATGATTGACCGCGACGCCTTCGGATTCGGATTCCGGATGATTTCCGCAGCTCGGCTGCCGACTGTTCCTGGTGCGCAGGCCGGTGGTCGGGCGGAACACCTGAAGTGTGCAGTGCGGAACAGGTGAACGGATGGTCGCCCGCGGACAAATCGGGCCAAGGGTGCCGTTCGGCGATGCGGTACGGGCGGACCGTGTCGCGAGCACAATCCGATGAAAGCAATTCGGGATGAGCGGAGAACGATCGGCGAGAATGAGCTGTCGAAATAATTCTCATTGCGAGCGAATCTAGCCAGGCGCAACTGTTTCGGTCAAGAGGTCGAGTTGAGGTTCACCAGGTTGGCCGCGTGCTGAAAAATTGCCGAAATGTGGCACTGTTTCAAAGGAGTGCGAGTTTCAATTGCTCGCGCGGTGTTCCGGAAGAGCGGTCTTCGCCGCTCGCGCGACCGTTCAGAGCTTTCGCGCCAGTGTGATTCCATCGGCCATCACGAGAACGGCTCGCTCGACCCGTTCGTCGTTCGCCATCGCGGTGTTGAGCCGGCGAATCGCGGCGGTGTCGTAGTCCTGCGCCGCGAGGTCGACCACCCTGCCGAGGAAGAGCGTGTTGTCGATGATGATCAGGCCACCCGGTCGGGTCAGCGCCACGGCCTGGTCGTAGTAGTGCGGATAGCCGACCTTGTCGGCGTCGATGAACACCAGGTCGAAGCTCCCGTCGGCGGACTCCTCGGCGCGCAGTCCGGCGATGATCTCCGTCGCGGCGCCGATCCGGACGTCGATGCGCTCGGCCACTCCCGCGCGCCGCCAGTGCGGTTCCCCGATCGCGGGCCACTTCGGGAAGACGTCACACGTGATCACTCGCCCGTCCTGCGGTAGCGCCCGCGCCATGCACAGCGTGCTGTACCCGGTGAAGGTGCCGATCTCCAGCACCCGGCGCGCGCCGATCAGCGCGACGAACATCCCGAGCAGCCGCCCTTCCTCCGGCGGCACCTGCATGGCCCGCCCGCCGGGCAACCGCATCGTTTCCAGCCGGAGCTCGCGCAGGACCTCGTCCTCCGGCGATGACGCCCAACGCGCGTAATCCAGCAGTTCGGTGGTGATGCCGAGCTGCTCAGCCACGGTCGTCACCCCCCAGCGCGATCGAGGCGATCTCGATGATCGGGGAGATCGGCCCGCGGGCCGGGAGCAGGTGCAGCCGCTGCGGCCGGTCGGGCCCGGCCGGCTCCTCGCACGCGGCCGCGCAGGGGCACGGCCGGTCGGTGAACCCGGCGAAGCGGTACGCGATCTCCATCATGCGGTTGCGGCCGGTCGGCCGAAAGTCGGCGATCACGTGCACCCCGGCGCGGGCGGCCCGGTCCGCGAGCCAGGACAGCAGCGTGCTGCCCACCCCGAGCGACACCACGCGGCACGACGTCGCCAGCAACTTGAGGTGCCACACCGCGTGGTGCCGTTCGACCAGCACGATGCCGATCGCGCCGTGCGGGCCGAACCGGTCGGACAGGCCGACCGTCAGCACGTCGTGGTGCTCGTCGGCGAGCAGGTCGCGCAAGGCCGGTTCGGCGTAGTGCACGCCGGTCGCGTTCATCTGGGTCGTGCGCACGGTGAGTTCGGCGACCCTGGCCAAGTCGTCCTCGTCGGCCCGGTCGATCGTCATCTCCAGCGACAGCGAACGCAGGAAGTCCTCGTCGGGGCCGGGGAAATCTGCCCGTTCGGCATCGCGCCGGAACCCGGCCTGGTACAGCAGCCTCCGGCGGCGGGAGTCCGCGGTGTGCGTGGTCGGCCGGAACTCGGGGAGGTCCGCCAACGTCGCCACCTGCTCGGCCGGGTAGCAGCGGACGTCAGGCAGGTGGAAGGTGACCTCGGCGCGTTCCGCGGGCTGGTCGTCGATGAAAGCGATGGTGCCGTGCGCGAAGTTCAGCCGCTCGGCGATCCGCCGCACCGCACCGGATTTCGCGCCCCAGCCGATCTGCGGCAGCACGAAGAGCTCGGCGAGGTCGAGCTCTTCCAGGCGGGCGAAGGCGGGGCCGTGGTCGTTCTTGCTGGCGACGGACTGGAGGATGCCCCTGGCGTCCAGCGCGGCGATGGTCTCGCGCACCCCGGCGGCCGGCTCGACGTGGTCGCCTTCGCTCAAGGTGCCGTTCCACAGCGTGTTGTCGAGATCCCACACGAGGCATTTGACGGTGGTGGCGTTCCCGGTCATCGTCGTCCTCCGATCAGTGCCCGGCCAGCACGTGGTCGGCCAGCATGAGCTGGCACAGTTCGGTGGTCCCCTCGATGATCTCCATGAGCTTCGCGTCCCGGTACGCCCGCGCGACGGGGTGCCCGTCGCGCGCCCCCGCCGACGCGAGCAGTTGCACCGCTGCCGAGGCCCCGGCGGCCGCGTTGACCGCGCTCACCTTCTTGGCCAGCACAGTTGCCATGACCGCGTCCGGCGAGCCCTCGTCCCACCGGTCCGCGGCGTGCTCGCACATCCGGGTGGCGACCTGCTCGGCCGTCACGAGCTCCGCCAAGTGCCGCGACACGAGCTGGTGCTCGGCCAGCGGTGCGCCGAACTGGGTGCGCGAGCGGACGTGTTCGGTCGCCGCGGTGAGGCATCCGCGCAGGATGCCGACGCAGCCCCAGGCCACCGACGACCGGCCGTAGGCGAGCGCGGAGGTGACCAGCAGCGGCAGCGACAATCCCGGGCCGCCCAGCAGGTTCCCGGCGGGTACTCGAACCGAGTCGAGCTCCACCTCCGCGTGCCCGGCCGCGCGGCAGCCGAGCGGGTCCTCGATCCGCCGCACCCGCAGTCCCGGGGCGTCAGCGGGCACGACGACGGCGGCGGCGCCCTGCTGGTACCGGGCGAACACGACGATCAGATCCGCGTAGCAGGCCGCGGTCACCCAGACCTTGCGGCCGTCGAGGACCACGTCGTCGCCCGCGTCGCGAACTCGGGTCGTGATCGCGGAAAGATCGCTGCCCGCCTGCGGTTCGCTGAACGCGACGGCGGCCAGCCGGTCACCGGTGAGCAGCGGGAGGAAGCGCTGCCGCTGCTCGGCACGCCCCAGCTTGCGCACCGTCCAAGCCGCCATGCCCTGCGAAGTCATCACGCTGCGCACCGAACCGCACAGCGCACCGACGTGGGCGGTCAGCTCGCCGTTGTCCCGCCAGGACAAGCCCAGCCCGCCGTGCTCCGGGGAGACTTGCGCGCACAGCAGGCCGGCCAGCTCGCGCAGCGGTTCGCGGGGCAGCAGGCCGGTCCGGTCCCATCGCTCGGCGTGGTCCGCCACGAACTCGCTCGCGAGCGCTTTCGCGTTCGCCAGCGGGTCATCCGGCATGGTCGTCCCGCAACGCGCGTCGTGGGCCGGGCAACGTGGGCTGCTCACCAGTCATGGGGCAACGGTAGGGACGTGCTCGGCTCGACGGGCAGGTCGGACGTTCCACCGCGCGCCTACCGCCGGGCAATCGGAGCGGGTTACTCCTCGACGGACCTGGACTGGAACGAGCACGTTGAGCGCGGATCGGTGGGTTCCTACTGTCCGGTGGAGGTGCTGCCGGAGAGGGGAGATCGCGTGGTGGACGACGCCGACACGACCGAGCAACACGGCGACCCGACCGTGCTGGTCGTGGGCGCAGGCCCGACCGGGCTCGCGCTGGCCTGCGGGCTGCGTCGCAGGGGCATCTCGGTGCGGGTGGTCGACAAGGCGAACGGGCCGGTCACAACCTCGCGAGCGCTGGGAGTGCAGCCGCGGGGAGTCGAAGTGCTGATGCGGCTCGGCGCGCTGTCGGACCTGCCGGACCAGGTCCTCCCGCTGCGCGAGGTCCGCATGTACGCGGGGGGCGAGCTGACTTCGAGCATGCCGATGGACCGGATGGGTACGGCATCCGGTCGGTCCCCGCTGCTGGTGTCCCAGGTGGAGGTCGAGCGAGCGTTGCGCGAACGAGCGGCGGACCTGGGCGTGCGCCCCGAGTGGGGCTGCGAGCTGGCGGACTTCGACGCCGACGACACCGGGGTCACCGCCACCGTGCGCGACGACCGGGGCGCGCGGACCGTGCGGACCGGCTGGCTGGTCGGTGCCGACGGCGCGCACAGCGCCGTGCGCAAGCTGGCAGGCATCGGATTCCCCGGTGTCCGGGTGGCCGAGCACTTCCTCATCGCCGACGTCCGCGCCTCCTGGCCGCTCGACCGGCAGGTGATGTGCAGCTGGTCCCGTGGCGGGGACATGGTCAGCGTGTGCCCGCTGCCCGGCGCCGACCGGTGGCGGCTGATGGGCCCAGCCCCGGAGGGGACCGCCGGTGAACTCGACGACGACGGCATCCTCGCACTGGTCGAGCAGCAGCTCACCCGGTGCACACCGCATCCGCGGGAAGGCATCGACCGCGTCGACTGGTTGTCCTCGTTCCGGATCCACCGCAGGCTGGTCGACACCTACCGCCAGGGCCGGGTGCTGCTCGCAGGCGATGCGGTCGCCATCCACCACCCCTTCGGCGGGCAGGGCATGAACACCGGCCTGGGCGATGCGGAGAACCTGGCCTGGAAGCTCGCGCTGGTGGCGGAGAACCGCGCCGGGGACGCATTGCTGGACAGCTACGAGGCGGAGCGGCGTCGCGTCGTCAGCGGCGTGCTCAAGAGCACGCGATTCGCGACCTGGCTGGTCAACGGTGAGGGCCGGGTGGTCACCTTCGTGCGAGAGCGCGTGGTGATGCCCCTGATGAACACTGCACGGGTGCAGAACTTCCTGTGGCGCAACGCTTCCCAGCTCGGGGTGCACTACCGGGGCGGACCGCTCGCCGCCCGTTGGCGGGGTCGCGGCTCCGGGCCGCGGCCCGGGGAACGGGTCGCGGATGTCGTCTGCTCGCAAGAGGACGGGAGCCTGGTCCGGTTGCACGAGGCGCTCCAGGGGCGGTGGGCGTTGCTGTCCGGCCCGGGTGAGGACGCGAGCCTCGCGGTCGCGGCGGATCTGCTGGGCGACGGCGGCGTCGTGCGGTTGACCCCCCGCGAGGGCCGATTCACCGGGATCTGGCTCGTCCGCCCCGATGCGCACCTGGCCTGGCGTGGTGCGGCCGCCCCCGTCGAGATGTCCCGCTGGCTGGCCGAATCCCTCGACCGGTCCGGCCTGCGCACGTCCGCTGAGATGAAGGAGGCCGCTGACGATGCGGTACATGTTGCTCATCCACACCAGGGCTAGCCGCTGGAAGACCCTGACCCAGCAGGAGAAGGAGCGGTTCTTGGCCGAGTACGTCGCGTTCACCGAGAAGATCGTGGCCTCCGGGGAGCACTGCCACGGCGCACCGCTGGCCGACCGGACGCAGTCCCGGGCCGTGCGGGTCCGGGACGGCCGCGCCGAGATCACCGCTGGACCGCTGACGGATTCCGACGAGTACCTGGCCGGCTACCACGTGGTCGAGTGCAGCGGACCGGAGCGGGCGTTGGAGATCGCGGCGGAGATCCCGGATGCCGCGCTGAACGTGGTCGAAGTGCGGCCGATGGCCGCGATGGGCGGGTTGGAATCATGACGAGGGACTCGAGCGGACCGGATCGGGCGGCGGCCACCATCAGCGATTGCTATCCGACGGTCGACTGCGCGGGGGTGGAGGTGCGGTACGCGCAGCACCTCGACGGCGGCGGCAACGACTTCGGGCGCGCGTACGTTCCCTTCGTCGAAGCGACCTTCGGCAGGGTCGGGTCCGTCCTGGAGTGGTGCTCCGGGCCGGGGTTCATCGGCTTCTCCTTGCTCGGCAACGGGTTGTGCGATCAACTCGGCCTCACCGACGTCAACGCGGAGGCGGTGTCGGCTTGCCGGGCGACCGTGCGCGGCAACGGGTTGGACGATCGGGTCTCGCTCTTCCACGGGGACTGCCTCGACGGCATGCCCGAGGACCGGCGCTGGGATTTGATCGTCGGCAACCCGCCGCACATGGACGTCCGCACGGCACCGGCCGACGACGTCGCCGTGTTCCGGCGCTTGAAACCGGAGTTGGTCTACGCGGACCACGACTGGGAGGTTCACCGCCGGTTCTACCGCCGGGTGGGGGAGTTGCTCGCGCCCGGCGGCAGCGTCGTGCTGCAGGAGTGCTCGGCCGCGTCGTCGGCGGAGACCTTCCGCGACATGATCACCGATGGTGGGCTCGAAGTGGCCGAGGTGATCCCGTGCGATCCGCCCCACGACCTCTTCTACTTCCTGTGGGTGCGGAAACCCGCCGGCTGAGGGGTGGGGTAGCTCCAGCGGTCCTCGCCGCGGGATCGCTCTCCGACGTGTTCGGCCGGTCGACGCCCTCGCGAGGGAGCCGCTGGGAACCCTCCGGAGGTTCGGCCGCACCTGTGATCGTCGCCCAGCGGACTCGGCACCGGCAGGACGGCGATCGGACGACGGTTCCGCGAAGCGCGAAGAAGAACACGGAAGGTGGGAACATGCCGGATCGACGCGTCGGCGAGCTGGCCGATTTCCGGATCTCGGAGGACCTGGAGGTGCGGGCGTCGAAGACCGACTACCCGGCGTCCGTCTGGCAGGAGGTCATCGACAACTGGGCGTATGCGCAGGGGATCGCCGGTTTGGCCGCGGGCAGTGTGATCGTGGACGTCGGTGCCCACGTGGGACTGGCGTCGATCCACTTCGGCCGGAGCGTCCCGGACGCCCGGGTGTTCGCCTTCGAACCGGCCGCCACGTCCTACCACTGCCTCGCCGAGAACCTGGGCAGGCACGTCCCGGGCGCCGTCGCCGCGAACCTGGCCCTCGGTTCGTCGCGCGGTGAGGCCGACCTGACCTACTACGGCAACCGGTCGACGATGTCGTCGGTGCACGCCGACGACGTGGAGGACCGGCACAACGTGCGGGTCCTGTTCGAGCAGATCGACCTCTCCGAGCAGACGCGGGCCGAGTACTGGGACAAGTTCGACCGCGACGTGCGGGTGGAGCGGGTGGCGATGACCACCCTGTCCGAGGCGCTGGGCGACGCCTCGATCGACGAGATCGGTTTCCTGAAGATCGACGTCGAACGGGCGGAACTGGAGGTGCTCCACGGCATCGCCGACGAGCACTGGGCCGGCTTGCGGAGGCTGGCGATCGAAGTGCACGACCGGGACGGGCGGCTGGTGGAGATCGGTGAACTGCTGACCCGGCGCGGTTTCAACGTGCGGAGCTTCCGCGAGAAGTACTTCTCCGGCACCGACATCCACTTCGTCTACGCCGCGAAGCCGTGATCGCGAGTCCATCCCGCGGCGGGCTTACCGGCTTGCTCTGATCGAATCGTGCCGCTGGCGCGCCTACCGCCTCGTCGGTGAGAAGGTCGCCGGGCGACGCCCTTCGCCGGAGCGCGCGGTCCTCAGCGGTTTCCTCGGGGCAACGGCGAGGAAACCGCTGAGCTCCCGTGTCACACCCCCGCGCCGATCGATCCTGCGGACGCGACGATCGACTCCAGCCGGGGAACGATCTCGTCCACGCAGGGCAAGGCCAGCAGCTCGCGCTGGGCGTGCCGTACCCGAGCCGTGTACGAGGAGTCGGAGAGCACCGCCCGGCAGGCCGTCAGCAGTTCGGCGGACCGGCGGTCGGCGACGCGTTCGCCGAGCCCGAGCGATTCGACCCGGCGCGCGTTGTCGTGCTGATCGCCGAACAAGGGCATGACCACCATCGGTACGCCGGCGCGCATCGCTTCCCGGATGCCGTTGTAGCCGCCGTGGGTGACGAACAGCTGCGCGCACGGCAGCAGCAGCTGTTGCGGCGCTCGATCCACCACGTGCACGTGGTCGGCCCGTTCGACGTCGTCGACCGGCAGACCGCCGGTGGCGACGACGGCCTGGCAGTCCAATTCGGACAGTGCGCTGATCATCGCGCGGAGCGCGGGAAGGGGATCGGCGGGGCGGATCATGCCGCTCGCATCCCGGCGCTCGATCCAGCCCGCCAGCGCGAGGCCGATCGACGCGTAGACCAGTGGCACGGCGGGATCCAGGTCGCCCACCCAGGCGGGCAGCGATGCGCCCGGACGTACCGACTCCGGCTGCTGGTAGGACGTCGCGGACGGGAGCCCGTGCATGGCGAGGGAGTACCGGGCGGGTACGGAGTCGATCCGCCCGTGGCGGTAGAGGGCGAGCGGATCATCGGGTATCGGCAGTCCCAACGCTCGTCGCCGTTCGTTCAGCTCCACGGCGACGGCCGCGGGGTCCAGCACGTTCGAAGCGCCGGACGGCACCGGGACGTGCGGGGTGCCGAGGTGTTCCCCGAGCAGGCAGGCGGTGAATTCCATCCCGTCCCGCAGCAGCAGGTCCGGCGCGAATTCGGCGGCCACCGAACGCAGTCCGCGATAGGACCGCTCGATCAGGGGCGCACCTGCGAGGATCGTGATCTGCTGTTCGGGGGTGGGGTCGACCGTGTCGCCGAGCCCTTCCTCGTGCAGCAGGTTCGTCCACAACCCGCGCTGGTCCGGCAACGCCGCGGTGGCAGCGATTCCGGAGCCGGTGAACTCGTCGACCAGTCCGGGCACCGTCGCCACGAGGACGGTATGACCGGCCCGCTGGAGCGCGTCGACCAGCGGAAGCATCTCGTGCGCGTGCGAGGTCGACCCCGTCACGCTGGCAAGAACTCGCATCGTCGGTGTCCTTCCGGAACGCGGGAGCTCGGAGTTCCGCTCGCGATCGGCCGGGTCGGTCGAGCAGGTCGCGGGCAGGAGGCGATGGTCTCGTCACTCGCGTTCCCGACGACGGGTGCGCGGCCGCGGTCAGGGGTGTGCAGGGGGTCGATAGGGGGTCGGTCGTGGTCGGGTGAGGAGGACCGTGGTCGGTATGAGGGAGCGCTGAGGGGGCGTTTCAGCATGACCTTCGCAGCTGGTCGCTCAGCGGAACGCCGGCGGCTTCCTCGCTGCCCGTTGCCGGTGTGATCGCGATTTCCGAGTCGTGTCCGATACGCGGCGAAATCGCTGTTCTCGCGAGGAAACCGCGGAGAACCCGCCGGTGGTCGGCTCGCGCTGGTCGGTCACTGCTCAGCGGCTCCGTCACCGACAAGAACGGGAAAACGACCGAAAAATCGTTCTGAAAGGCCTCCTAAGATCGCAGTGCCTTCCCCGCGGCCGACGGCCGTCCGACCTCGAACGGGTCGGCCCGTACCTCGTGCTGCTCGGCGGTAGTGGACTTCCCGCGGAGAGGACTTCCGATGCCTCAAGTCGCCGCAGCGTCGGCCGATTCGACGTTGATGTTCACCATCGCGCTGGTGCTGCTGGTGAGCGCGGCGGTGGTGCTCATCTCGGGCAGGCTGGGGCAGCCGCCGGTCGTCGGGGAGATCCTCGCGGGCATCATGCTCGGACCGAGCGTGCTGGGACTGTTCCCAGGAGAACCGGATCAGCGCTTGTTCCCGCCCGAGGTCGTCTCGCAGCTGCACGCGCTGTCGCAGGTCGGGCTGGTCTTGTTCATGTTCCTCGCGGGGTGGGAGCTCAGGCCGGGCTTGTTGCGGGGCAGGCTGAGGTCCCTCGCGCTCACCGCGAGCGGATCTGTGATCGTCCCGTTCTGCCTGGGCGCGGTGCTGGCTCAGGCGCTCTACGGCGGGCACGCGGTGGTGGACGGACGTCCGGTCGATCGGCTGGCGTTCGTCCTGTACCTGGGCACCGCGCTGTCGATCACCGCGTTTCCGGTGCTGGCCCGGATGCTGGCGGAGAAGGGCCTGCAAGGGGGAAAGCTCGGCACGATGGCCCTGTCGTGCGCCGCGGTCGGTGATGTCGTCGCGTGGTGCCTGCTGGCGGTCGTGATGATCCGGGTCGAGTCGGCGGGCAACGGTCGGCTGCTGCTCATCCTCGGCGGCACCGCGGTGTTCGTCGGGTGCGGCTACTTCGTGGTGCGCCCGCTGCTGGCGGTCCTGGTCCGGCGCGGTGCGGAACCGGGCGCAGCGGTGCCGCTGTTCGTCGTGGTGAGCGCGGGAGCCCTGCTCTTCGCGTCGGCGACCTCGCTGATCGGTGTGCACGCGATCTTCGGGGCCTTCGCGTTCGGGTTGATCATGCCTGCGCCATCGAGTCGCACGCACCGGAGCGTCGCGGTCCCGTTCGGGCACATCAGTCGACTGCTGCTGCCGATCTTCTTCGTGGTCTCGGGCCTGGCGGCTGACGTGACGTCCCTCGGGGCGAGCGGCGTGCTGGTCGTCGGCGCCGTCTTCGTGCTCGCCTGCGCCGGGAAGTTCATCGGTGCGGCGGTTCCGGCCAGGATCACCGGAATGTCGTGGCGGGACAGCACCGGGTTGGGGGTGCTCATGAACACGAGGGGCCTGACCGAGCTGGTGGTCTTGCAGATCGGCAGGCAATCGGGCCTCATCGATGACGGGCTCTACACCGCGCTCGTGCTGATGGCCGTGGTGACGACGGCGATGGCCGTTCCGCTGCTCCGGCTGCTCGGTTTCGTCCGTTCCGACGCGAGCCGCCCGTTCCTCCCGGACGGCGCAACCGGGTTCGGCGCGGACGCGGAGCCGGGATCGGTTCCCGGCCGGACCGGCACCTGACGGTCGGCGCGGCCGTCCGGTCCGACGACGGCAAGCCCGCGGGAACCGGAGGGGGCCCGTCACGGGCCACCGGACGGCCGCTCCAAACCTTCGAAGGTGAGCTTGGTGACCGCGTCGGCGAGCGCGGCGGCGTCCAGACCGGGCTGCGGGCGGTACCACTCGATGATCGAGTTGATCGTTCCGAACAGCAACCGGCTGGTCAGCGCCGGGTCGAGGTCGGAGCGCAGGCTGCCGTCGCGTTCCGCCTCCGCGACCAGGGCGCCGAGGAACGCGTCGATCTCGCGACGGCGGACGAGCGCGGCGCGCTCCACCTCGCTGTTGCCGCGGACCCGCAGCAGCACCGTCACGAACGGTTGCTCCTCGACGAGCACGTGCACGCTGCGCCGCACCACGTGGCGCAACCGGTCGATCGCGGGCCCCTCGCGGGATTCCGGTTCGGCGGTCACGGCCAGCAGCGCGTCCAGCGCGCGGTCCACCGTGCGGCGCAGCAGCTCCTGCTTGCCGGAGACGTGGTGGTAGATCGCGGATTTGGTGATGCCGAGGCGCTTGGCCAGCTCCTCCATGCTGGTGCCGTCGTAGCCGCGTTCGTGGAAGACGACCGCCGCGACGCGCAGCAGCGAATCCACGTCGTGGCCGGGCCTGCCCCGTCCGCGGGTCATGCGCCGCGCTCGTCGCGCACCCGGCGCAGCTTGCCCACCGAGCGTTCGAGCGTGCCGGGGTCGACGACGGCGATCTCCGCGGTGATGCCCACCGCGTCCTTGACCGCCCTGGTCAGCGAGGCGGGTGCGGCTCGTCGCTGGTCGGCGGTCGTGTCGTCGAGCGCTTCGACGCGGATCGTCATGTGGTCCATCCGCTCGCGGCGGGACAACGTGATCTGGAAGTGCGGCGACAGCCCGTCGGCGCGCAGCACGAGTTCCTCGATCTGAGTGGGGAAGACGTTGACGCCGCGCAGGATGATCAGGTCGTCGCTGCGCCCCGTGATCCGCTCCATCCGCCGCATCGCCGGGCGCGCGGTCCCCGGCAGCAGCCGGGTCAGGTCGCGGGTGCGGTAGCGGATGATCGGCAGGGCTTCCTTCGTCAACGAGGTGAACAGCAGCTCCCCGGATTCGCCGTCGGGAAGCGGATCGCCGAGGACGGGGTCGATCACCTCGGGGTAGAAGTGGTCCTCCCAGATGTGCAGCCCGTCCTTGGTCTCGGCGAACTCGGCCGCGACGCCGGGTCCCATCACCTCGGACAGCCCGTAGATGTCGACCGCGTCGATGCCGAGCGCCTGCTCGATCTCGCGGCGCATGTCCTCGGTCCACGGCTCGGCGCCGAAGATCCCCGCGCGCAGCCCGGTGTCGCGCGGATCGATGCCCTGGCGCCGCAGTTCGTCGACGAGGGTGAGCATGTAGCTCGGCGTCACCATGATCAGGTCCGGCCGGAAGTCGCGGATCAGCTGCGCTTGGCGCGCCGTCATCCCGCCGGAGGCGGGGACCACGGTGCAGCCGAGGTGCTCCGCGCCGTAGTGCGCGCCGAGCCCGCCGGTGAACAGGCCGTACCCGTAGGAGATGTGCACCAGGTCGCCGGGGCCGCCGCCCGCGGCCCGGATGGAGCGGGCCACCACCTCCGCCCACACCTGCAGGTCGTTGCGGGTGTAGCCGACGACGGTGGGCTGCCCGGTGGTGCCGCTGGAGGCGTGGATGCGGCTGACCTGCTCGCGGGGGACGGCGAACGCGCCGAAGGGGTAGTTGGCCCGCAGGTCGTCCTTGGTGGTGGCGGGGAACTTCGCGAGGTCCGCCAGGCTCCGGCAGTCGCTCGGATGCACCCCGGCGGCGTCGAACTTGGCGCGGTAGAAGGCGACGTTGCGGTACGCGTGGTCCAGCGTCCACTGGAGGCGTTCCAGTTGCAGGGCGCGGAGTTCGTCCTCGCCGAGCCGCCCGGACTCGCCGGGAGCGGTGGTGCCCGGCGCCGTCGTCGTTCCCGTCATGGCCTCGGGTCCTTCCCGCCGTTGAGGGTTCTGCTGTGGCCGCGGAATTCGGCGATCACCGGGGCGTCCGGTGCCGCGCCGCGGCGCACGGTGATGTCGTAGATGCCGCTGCGCCCGAAGCGGGTGCGCTCGGCGGCTTCGGCGTGCAGGTCGTCGCCGGCGTGGGCGGGCGCGACGAAGGTGATCTCGGCGCTCGCCGCGACGGTCACCGGGCCGTGGCTGTTGCAGGCGCAGGCGAACGCGGTGTCGGCGAGCAGGAACACGTAGCCGCCGTGCGCGATGCCGTGGCCGTTGACCATCGCCGGGGTGACGGTCATGCGGGCGGTGGCCCGCCCGTCGGCCGCCGCGCGCAGTTCGATGCCGAGAGCGCGGGACGCGTCGTCCTCGTCGAACATCGCTCGCGCCGGTCCGGCCACGTCTTCCGCCGTGCTCAACGGCTCCACCACCTTGCGTACTGACCGAACAGTCGGTTATTAATTGCAGTGTTGGTGGCGGCGGTCACGATGTCAACCCGCCGCGATCCCGTTCCCATCCGGTCGGCGGCGCAGCCGGCCACGAGGAGGTCGGCCCGCCCATGAGCAGCGCGCCAGTGCAGGTTCTGCCCAGTTTCGTGCAAGGACGATGGCAGTCCCCGGCCGACGAGGGAGTGGTGCTGCCGGACGCGGTCACGGGGGAACCGGTCGCGCGGATCTCCTCGGCGGGCATCGACATGGGCGCCGCGCTCGACCACGGCCGCCGCGTCGGCGGAGCCGCGCTGCGGGCGCTGACCTTCCACCAGCGGGCGGCGCTGCTCAAATCGCTCGCGTCGTACCTGCGGGAGCACCGCGAGGAGCTCTACGCGCTGTCCGCGCGCACCGGTGCGACGCGCGGCGACTCGAAGTTCGACGTCGACGGCGGCATCGGGGTGCTGTTCACCTACTCCAGCAAGGGCCGCCGCGAACTGCCCGACGGCACCGCCTACCTCGACGGCGCCGTGGAGCCGCTGGGCAAGGGCGGGACGTTCGTCGCCCAGCACCTGTGCACCCCGCTGCAGGGCGTCGCGGTGCAGATCAACGCGTTCAACTTCCCCGTGTGGGGTCCGCTGGAGAAGTTCGCGCCCGCCTTCCTCGCGGGGGTGCCGAGCCTGATCAAACCGGGCAGCCGCACCGCGTACCTGACCCACCGGCTGGTCGAGCTCATCGTCGAATCCGGGCTGCTGCCGGACGGGTCCGTGCAACTGGTCTGCGGCGGCGCTGGCGACCTGCTCGACCACGTCACCGACCAGGACCTGGTGTCGTTCACCGGCTCGGCCGCCACCGCGCAGCGGCTGCGCGCGCACCCGGCGGTGGTGGCGAACTCGGTGCGGTTCAACGCCGAAGCGGACTCGCTGAACTGCTCGATCCTCGGCCCCGACGCGCGGCCGGGCACTCCCGAGTTCGACCTGTTCGTCGACCAGCTCGTCACCGAGATGACCGTGAAGGCGGGCCAGAAGTGCACCGCCATCCGCCGGGCGCTGGTGCCCGCCTCGCGCATCGACGAGGTGGCCGCGGCGGTCTCGGCGAAGCTGGCGGAGATCACCGTGGGGGCGCCTGGCGCCGAAGGCGTGCGGATGGGCGCGCTGGCGGGCCTGGACCAGCGGGAAGAAGTGCGGCGGTCGCTGAAATCGCTGCTGGAGGTCGCGCGCGTCGTGCACGGCGACCCGGACTCGGTGGAACCGGTCGGCGCCGACGCCGAACGCGGCGCGTTCCTGGCTCCGATCCTGCTGCGCTGCGACGACCCCGAACAGCCCCAGCCGCACGAAGTGGAGGCGTTCGGCCCGGTCAGCACCCTGCTGCCCTACGACGACACCGAGCACGCCGTGCACCTCGCCCGCCTCGGCAAGGGCAGCCTCGTCGGCTCGGTCGTGACCGCCGACGCCGAATTCGCCCGCGACGTGGTGCTCGGCGCCGCCTCCCGGCACGGGCGGCTGCTCGTGCTCAACCGGCACGACGCCGCCGAATCCACCGGGCACGGCTCGCCGCTGCCGCAACTGGTCCACGGCGGCCCCGGCCGCGCGGGCGGCGGCGAAGAGCTCGGCGGCATCCGCAGCGTGCTGCACCACATGCAACGCACCGCGGTGCAAGGCGACCCGCAGACCCTCACCGCCATCACCGGCCAATGGGTGCCCGGCAGCGAACGCACCCGCACCGACGAGCACCCGTTCCGCAAGCACCTGGAACAGCTGCGCCCCGGGGACGCCGTGGTGGCGGGCCCGCGCACCGTGACCGAACAGGACGTGGCGCACTTCGCCGAGTTCACCGGCGACACCTTCTACGCGCACACCGACGAGGAAGCGGCCCGCGCCAACCCGTTCTTCGGGGGCAAGGTCGCGCACGGCTACCTGGTGGTGTCGTTGGCGGCCGGGCTGTTCGTCTCGCCCGAACCGGGGCCGGTGCTGGCGAACTACGGGCTGGAGAACCTGCGGTTCCTCACGCCCACCTACCCCGGCGACGAGATCACGGTGACGCTGACGGCGAAGCAGATCACCCCGCGGCAGAACGCCGACTACGGCGAGGTCCGCTGGGACGCCGACGTCACGAACCAGGACGGAGCCTCAGTAGCCAAGTACGACGTCCTCACCTTGGTCGCCAAGCAGGTCTGACCTCGTCTCGCTCCCTGTGCGAGGTGGGTCGGGTGGCGGAACCTCAGCGGCTTCCTCGCTGCGGGATCGATTTTTCGAGTGGCTCCGCCACACGCAAAATCGCTGTCCTCGCGAGGAAGCCGCTGAGAACCCGCGGGTGGTCCGGCTGCGTGCGTGGTCACTGCTCAGCGGCTTCGCCGCTGACAAGACAAGGGCGAACGACGCGCGTCTCACGTGGATGACCTGAAGGCGGGGCGGGTGCCTTGCTTTTCGGGGGGTGGCGCGGGAAAATTTACTGACCGAATGGTCGGTTCGGAGTGGAGAGGTGGAGGTGGCGCACGTGGCGAGCAGCGCGGCGGAGGTGACGACGCCGGAGCGGGTCTTCGAGGAGACGATCGAGCGGGATCAGCGGATCGAGCCGCGGGACTGGATGCCCGAGGGCTACCGCAAGACCCTGGTGCGCCAGGTCGCCCAGCACGCCCACTCCGAGATCATCGGGATGCAGCCCGAAGGCGCCTGGATCGCGCGGGCGCCCTCGTTGCGGCGCAAGGCGATCCTGCTGGCGAAGGTGCAGGACGAGGCGGGCCACGGGCTCTACCTGTACTCGGCGGCGGAGACGCTGGGCGCCGACCGCGCCGACCTCACCGCGAAGCTGATCTCGGGGCGGCAGAAGTACTCGTCGATCTTCAACTACCCGACGCTGAACTTCGCCGACATCGGCGTCATCGGCTGGCTCGTCGACGGCGCCGCGATCTGCAACCAGGTACCGCTGTGCCGCAGCTCCTACGGGCCCTACGCGCGGGCCATGGTGCGAATCTGCAAGGAGGAGTCGTTCCACCAGCGGCAGGGCTACGAGCTGCTGCTGACGATGATGCGCGGCACCGAGGCGCAGCGGGACATGGTGCGCGACGCGGTGGACCGCTGGTGGTGGCCGTCGCTGATGATGTTCGGCCCGCCCGACGGCGACTCGCCGAACACGCGGCAGTCGATGGCCTGGAAGGTCAAGCGCCACACCAACGACGAACTGCGCCAGAAGTTCGTGGACATGACGGTGCCGCAGGCCGACGCGCTCGGCGTCTCGCTGCCCGACCCGGAATTGCGCTGGAACGCCGACCGCGGCGCGCACGACTTCGGCGAGCCGGACTGGGCGGAGCTCAAGCGCGTCATCAGCGGTGACGGCGCGTGCAACGCGGAACGCGTGGAACGCCGCAGGACCGCCCACGAACAGGGCGAATGGGTGCGGGAGGCCGCCGCGGCGCACGCCGCGAAGCGGGCCGCACGGCAGGAGGCGACGGCATGAGCGAGCAGCAGGAGCGGTCGAACTGGCCGCTGTACGAGGTCTTCGTGCGCGGCAAGCGCGGCCTCAACCACGTGCACGTCGGTTCGCTGCACGCCGCGGACGAGCAGATGGCGTTGCACAACGCCAGGAACCTCTACACCCGCCGCAACGAGGGCGTGAGCATCTGGGTGGTGCCGGCCGCCGCGATCACCGCGTCGAGCCCGGACGAGAAGGACCCGTTCTTCGCGCCCAGCGGCGACAAGGTCTACCGGCACCCCACGTTCTATGACATCCCCGACGACGTCCCGCACATGTGAGGCCGCCATGTCCTTCGACAACGCCTACGAGGCGCTCACCGAGCAGAACGACGCGCGGTGGGCGTTCGGCACCGGTTTCGACGATCCGCTGGCCGGGGTGGACACCGCACTGCCACCGGGAGTCGACGCGGCCGTGCTGTCCGGGTACTGCCTGGCGCTGGCCGACGACGCGCTGATCGCGTCGCAGCGCCTCGCCGAGTGGGTGACCCGCGCGCCGGAGCTGGAGGACGAGGTGGCGCTGGCGAACATCGCGCTCGACCTGCTCGGCCAGGCGCGGCTGCTGCTGGCGCGCGCCGGGCGCACGGGCGAGGCGGTGCGCGACGAGGACGAGCTGGCGTACTTCCGCGACGCCCACGAGTTCCGCAACGTGCGGCTGGTCGAGCAGCCGCACGGCGACTTCGCGGAGACGGTGGCGAGGCTGCTGGTCCTGTCGAGCTGGCGGCTCGCCCTGTTCACCCGGCTGACGTCGTCGGAGGACCCGGTGCTGGCCGCGATCGCGGCGAAGGGCGCCAAGGAACTCGCCTACCACCGCGACTACGCGGCGCAGTGGGTGGTGCGGCTCGGCGACGGCACCGCCGAATCGCACCGCCGGATGCGGGCCGGGTTCGACGAGGTCCGGCCCTTCTTGGCGGAACTGTTCGCGGTCGGCGACGTCGAACGCGCCGCGACCGCGCAGGGCGTCGGCGCGGATCCCGCCGCGGCGCTGGACGAGGTGACGGCCGTGCTGGAGCAGGTGTGCTCCGCGGCCACCGTGGACGCCCCGCCGATCGCACCCGCCACCGAGGTGTCCGGGCGCGTCGGCGAGCACACCGCCCACCTGGCCCCGCTGCTCGCGGAACTCCAGGGCGTCGCCCGCGCGCACCCGGAGGGGACGTGGTGATGACCGCGACCGGACTGCCCCGCGCCCGGGAGATCGCCGAGGCGGTGACCGACCCCGAGCTGCCGATGCTCACCCTCGCCGACCTGGGCGTGCTGCGCGGCGTCGAGCTCACCGGCGACGGCACCGTCGTCGTGACGCTCACCCCGACGTACTCGGGATGCCCGGCGATGGCGGAGATGCGCGCCGACGTGCACCGCGGCCTCACCGCCGGAGGGTTCGAGCGGGTGCGGGTCCGCACCGCGCTGGACCCGCCGTGGACCACCGACTGGATCAGCGCGCGCGGGCGGCGCAGGCTCGCCGAGCACGGCATCGCCCCACCGGGCACCGCACCGGCGCGCGGCGGCCCGGTGCCGCTGCGGCTGGAGCCGCCGCGGGCTCAGGTTCGCTGCCCCCGCTGCGGTTCGCCGCGCACCGAGGAGCTGTCGCGGTTCAGCGCCACCGCCTGCAAGGCGCTGCGGCGCTGCACCGACTGCGCCGAACCCTTCGAACACGTCAAGGAGATCTGAGGGTGACTTCCACGATGGACGGGCCGGTGACTTCGCGCCGCGGCACCGGTTTCCACCCGTTGCGGGTGGCCGCGGTGGACCGGCTGTGCGACGACGCCGTCGCCGTCACCTTCGACGTGCCGGACGAGCTCGCCGCCGAGTTCGCGTTCCGCCCGGGGCAGTCGCTTACGCTGCGCCGCGCCGGAACCGACGGCGAGCACCGCCGCTCCTATTCGATCTGCGCGCCGGTGGGGGAGCGCCCCCGCATCGGGGTGCGGCTGGTGCCGGACGGGCTGTTCTCCGCGTGGCTGGTGGAGGAGGTGCGCCCCGGCGACCTGATCGACGTGGCGCCGCCGTCCGGATCGTTCACCCCCGACCTGGACGCCGACGGCAGGCACGTGCTGATCGCGGCGGGTTCCGGCATCACACCGGTGCTCTCGATCGCGGCGAGCCTGCTGCGGGACAGCGGCGCGGACGTGACCTTGGTGTACGGCAACCGGCGCAGCGACACGGTGATGTTCGCCGACGAGCTCGCCGACCTCAAGGACCGCTACCCGGCCCGGCTGGACCTGGTGCACGTGCTCTCCCGCGAACCGCGCGAATCGGAGCTGCTGTCCGGTCGCCTCGACGCCGCGAAGCTGGCGGCGCTGCTGGACGCGCTGATCCCGGTGGACGAGGACGCGCACTGGTGGCTGTGCGGCCCTTACGGCATGGTCACCGCCGCGCAGGACGTGCTCACCGGGCTCGGCGTCGCCCGCGAGCAGGTGCACCAGGAGCTGTTCTACGTCGACGAGCCCCCGCCGAACCCGATCCGGCCGGAGGACGCCCCGCCCGCCGGCGCGCGCAGCGACGTGACCGTGGTGCTCGACGGACGCACCAGCACGCTGTCGCTGCCGCGCGACGTCCCGGTCCTCGACGGAGCCCAGCGGTCCCGCCCGGACCTGCCGTTCGCCTGCAAGGGCGGCGTCTGCGGCACCTGCCGCGCCCAGGTCACCTCCGGTGCGGTCGCGATGCGCCGCAACTTCGCCCTCGAACAGTCCGAAGTGGACGCGGGATTCGTGCTCACCTGCCAATCCCTGCCCGTCACCGACGAGGTCACCGTCGACTACGACACCTGATCACGGCGAGCCCGCGGCGCGCAGCATGCGCAGGTGGCCGATCTCCGCGACGTTCTTCATCAGCTCGGCGTTCACCCAGGCGACCGTGTGGGCCACGGTCATCGCCGGATCGTCCCGCCAGGGGAACGGGGCGGGGTCGTCGAGCCGCCGGTCGGTGAGCTCGTCGAGCACGACCAGCCACTCGGCGCGCAGGTCGCGCAACCAGCCGACCGCCAGGTCGCCGTCGCCGGGCCAGGTGATGTCCGCGCGGTCGCGCGGCGGCCTGCCGCGCAGGTGGTCGAGGGTCGTTCCCCACCACCAGCCGATGTGCCAGGCGACCCAGGCGATCGTCGGGACCGGAACGGGATCGGGCTCGACCTCGGCGAAATCCGGCGTCCAGCCGCCTCCGGCGTCCGGGCGCAGCGTCCAGCAGAGCTCCGCGGGCTCCCACCGGAAGTCGGCTTCCTCCAGCCGCTCCAAGTGGTACTCGAACAGCGACCAGGTCATGTCGAACTGCCAGCGCAGCAGCTCCGGGCGCGAAGTGGGCACCGCTCGACCCTGCCACGCCAGGTGACGGCGGCGGAAATCCTTTTCGACGTCAGCCGCGGCTCATCTCGTCGAGCACGAGGACCCGGTCGTCCCAATAGGTGCGCTGGAGCTCCGCCGGGTCGTGATCGTCGAGGTACTCCGCCCACAGCATGAAGTACGTCCACCCCGGCTGGGCGTCGAGCAGCTCCGGCGTCGGGGCGGTGCCGACCTCGCCGAGCGCGATCGGCCGGTCGCCCGCCACCGCGAGCATGGCCTGGTAGTCGGCGTCGGTGGGGGCGGCCTTCTCCCAGATGTCGATCGAGGCCACGTCCACCTGCTCGTCCGCGGGCAGGTACGCGCCCAGGTCGCTGATGTCGGAGTCCTTCACGTTCCAGTTCCACACGAGGCTCGTCAGGCCCTGGCCGGTCAGGTGCTCGTGGGTGATCCGGTACAGCGCGGCGCTGCCGTCGGGGCCGGGACGTCCGCCCCACCAGGACCAGCCGTCGTTGATCTCGTGCAACGGACGCCACAGGACCTGCACCCCGGCGTCCTGCAGCTGGCGCAGGTACGGCACCGCTTCGTCCAGCCGGGCCTTCCACGCCTCGTTGAGCGGGGTGCCGTCGGTGATGAGCTCCTGCCACTGCTCGTCGGAGAGCTCGGCCCGCACCCCGTCGTCCCACGTGCACGACGAACCCTGGGTCGGCGGGCACACGTGCCAGGTGAGGCTGACCAGCGCGCCGTTGTTCCACTGGTTGATCGCCTCGTCGACCAGGTTCTGCCGGTCGCGCACGTCGGCCTCGGAGAACAGCAGGTCCCCGCCCCACAGCCCCGGGTAGTCCCCGGTGATGTCGTGGACCTGCTGGGTCCAGTGCGTCGGGTTCGACAGCGGTTCCTTGTTGTGCTGCCCGCTGATGGTGTTCGTGCCGGACACCGCCCGCAGGTAGTCGAGGGTCCCCGTCGCGGCCGGGGGCGCCGCGGTCGCCGGGCCGGCGGTCGCGAGCAGCACGGCCGCGGCGGCCAGCAGCGGAACGGAACGGCGACGGCGCATCGGCCCTCCAGGGTGATCGGCATCCGCCGGGAAGTCTCGACGCGCGCTCGATCAGCGGTCAACGATCGCGGCGAAGCTGTCGCATACTCGCCGGGCACGCCCGGCTCGCCTGGGCCGTGCGGCGCAATCCGGTCGGTGCGCACCACCGGGACGCGTGGGGCGACGGGGAGGCGCACCCACCCGTCGGCGCCGGAACATCCAATCTGCCACCGGCTCCGGCGGCGGCTAACGTTTCCCCATGGTCCCGATGCCGGTCACCGAGCGAGTCGTGCTGCGGGAGTGGGGTCCCGACGACGTCGACGACGCGTTCGCCGTGTACGGCACCGCCACGGTCACCGACTGGCTGGTGCCCTCGATGCCGCGCGTCGCCGACCTCGCCGCGATGCGCCGGGTGCTGTCCCAGTGGATCGAGGAGCAGCGCGAGCTGCCGCCGCCGCTGGGCCGGTGGGCCTTCGAACACCGCGAGAGCGGCGAGGTCATCGGCGGCGCCGAACTGCGGTTGTTGCCGCCGCACCTCGTAGACGTGGAGGTCGCCTGGCACCTGCGCCCCAACTCGTGGGGCCAGGGCTACGCGAAGGAAGCGACGCGGGAACTGATCCGCTGGGCGTTCGCGCACGAAGCCGTGGAGCTGTTCGCGGTCGTCGACCCGCTCAACGACCGCGCCCACCGCACGGCGCAGCGGCTGGGCATGGAATGGGTCGGCGAGACCACCAAGTACTACGACCGCACCTTGCACGTCTACCGCATCCGCCCGGGCGACCTGGACTGACCGCTGCTCTCCGGCCGCCCGGAGCAGCGGACCGCAGGAGTTGTCCTTGGTCTGGTCTGCGTAGGGGTCGGGTGGCGGAACCACAGCGGCTTCCTCGCTGCGGGATCGATTTTTCGAGTGGCTCCGCCACACGCGAAATCGCTGTCCTCGCGAGGAAGCCGCTGAGAACCCGCGGGTGGTCTTTTTGCTTCGGTGGCCACTGCTCAGCGGCTTCGCCGCTAAAGAGGCTCAACGAGGGCTTGTTCGGGCTCAGGCGTCCTGGTGGGCGATGAGGTGTTCCAGGAGGACTCGGGTGAGGTCGTCCGCGGCCTGCTCCGGGACCCAGTGGGAGACGTCCTCGATCATCTCGAAGCGGTAGTCGGCGGTGACGTGGTCCCCGGTGGCCAGCGCGGCGGTCGAACCGAGGGCGCCGTCGTCGGTGCTCCACACGTACAGCGTCGGGACCCGGATCGGGCCGATCGCCTCGGTGAGCTTCGACGCGCGGTACCAGTTCAGCGCGGCGTCCAGCGCGCCCGGCTCGCTGAACCGCTGCACGTACTCCTCGACGTGGTGCTCGGGGATCTTGTGCTCGTACATCCGCCGCAGCCGCCGCGCCCCGTCCTCCAGCAGCAGCTTGTCGGAGCCGGACCGGCGGAACACCTGCATGTACTCGGAGCGCCGCTGCTGGTCCTCGTCCTCGCGCAGGGCGCGGGCGAACGCGTCCAGGTGCGGGACGGAGACCGCGGTGAGCGACTTGACGCGGTCCGGGTGGGCCGCGGCGACCGCCCAGGCGACGGCGGCACCCCAGTCGTGGCCGACCAGGTCGAACCGCGCCCAGCCGAGCCGGTCCGCGATCGCGAGCACGTCGGCGACCAGCTCCTCCATCCGGTAGTCGGCGACCTCGGTGGGGCGCACGCCGGGGGAGTAGCCGCGCTGATCAGGGGCGACCGCGTGGCATCCGGCGCCGCCGAGCACCGCCAACTGCTCCCGCCACTCGATGGCTGCTTGCGGGAACCCGTGCAGGAGCAGCACCGGCCGGTCGCCCTCCTCGCCCGCGCTCAACGCGTCGAAGGTGCCCGCAGGGGTGGGGATCTCGATGTAGTCAGCCACCCCCGCACCTTAACCCCCGTCGTGGAGCCTTTGATTGATCTTGGCTTGCGTAGGGGTCGGGTGGCGGAACCTCAGCGGCTTCCTCGCTGCGGGATCCATTTCTGATGTATGCCATACACGGCGAAATGGCTGTCCTCGCGAGGAAGCCGCTGAGAACCCGCCGGTGGTCGGCTTGCTCTAGCTGGTCACTGCTCAGCGGCTTCGCCGCTGACAAGAAAACGTCCAATAGCGTCGGATAGGCGAGATCGAAGACGGGATTTCAGCCCGGTTCTTGGTCTTGTCAGGCCAGGCGGTAGCCCCAGGAGCCTTCGTGGACCTCGCCGGGGCGGAGCACGATCAATCCGTCACCTGTGACGAAAGCGTTGGGGGCGCACGTCATCGGTTCCACGGTGATGCCGGAGCGGGCCGGCCGGTCCGCTTCCGGGGAGTCGTCGGTGTAGACCTGCAGGTATCCGTGGGTGCGGTCCACCCACAGCTCCACCCGGCTCCCGTCGGACCGTCCGAATCGGATGGTCGCGATGCCCTCGGCGTCGCGGGCCAGGTCGGTGAACGCGGTGTCCATCACGGTCGCGCCGATCGGCCGCGCGGCGCGGTAGTCGAACTCGCCGCCCTCCACCGGGGCGGTACCGGTGGGGATCAGCCGATCATTGGTCAGGTAGTAGGTGCTCGCCGGCAGTTCGAAGACGATGTCGTCGATGCTGCCCGTCCCGGCCGCCAGGTAGGTGTGGTTGGCGGTGGCGAACGGCGCGTCGGCCTTCCCGATGTTGCGGGCCGACAGCGTGCTGCGAATCCCGTCGTCCCCCAACGCGAACTCGATGCGGAACGCCAGCTGGAACGGGTAGCCGTAGTGCGGGTGCAGCACGTGCTCCAACACGACCCGGTCGCGCCGGTGCTCGACCGGAGTCCACTCGGTGAAGCCCATCAGCCCGTGCAGCGCCGACTCCCGCTCCGGTTCGTTGATCGGCACCTGCAACTGCTCGCCGCCGAACTCGTAGCGCCCCTGGTCGATGCGATTCGCCCACGGCAGCAGGGTTTTGCCCTGCCAGCCCTCGCCGAGCTCGTCGGCCGCGTGCGTCAGCAGCATCTCGGTGCCGTCGACCCGCCAGGACAGCAAGGTCGCCGCGACTCCGGCCACCACGGCGCTGTGGCTGCCGGAGCGCAGCTCGTATAGCCGACCGTGCAGCGAAGCACCGGCGGACTCCGCGTGCGCCCGCCGCTGCCCGGTCGCGGACATGCCGGCGGCGGTGAGCCCCGCCGTTCCCGCCGCGGCCAGTGCCGCACCACCCAGCGTTCGCCTGCTCCACTTGCGGGACGAGACGTGCTCACCGGACATCGTTGTCCTCCTCGTTGCGGGAAGTCCTGTCGGGGCGGAGGCCCCCGGCCGGTGCGCACCGGCCGGGGGCGGCTGCGATTACGGGGTGCCCGCGTCGATCACGGCCCGGTTCGCGGCGCGGACCGCGTCCAGGTCCGGTTTGAGGATCTCGCGGTCGTAGGTGAAGAAGCCGTTCACCTCGTTCTCCACGTCGGTCGTCTGCGTGTAGACCGAGGCGGAGATCCCCTTCTCGCCGATGATGCGCACCAGGTCGTCGTGCACCTCCTGGTAGCGGCGGGTCAGGTCCTCGCGGGTCTCGACGATCTCGTACGACGAGGGCTCACCGGGCCACAGGTGCCCGTCCTCGATGAGGCCCAGCCCGCCGTACTCGCCGTCCACCGAGGCGCGGTCGCCGGTGACGTCCGGGGCGCCCGGACCGACGTAGGTGTGGTCGTCGTAGATGTGCCCGGCTCCGGTGTCCGGCAACGAGTCGCAGCAGTTCACGCCGCTGGCCGGGTTGACCAACCGGGACGGGTCCTGGGCCTGGACCTGTTCGGCGACGCGAGCGGTGTCGAACTCGCCCCAGCCCTCGTTGAACGGCACCCACGTCACGATCGACGGCGAGCTGCCGAGTTGGTCGATCATCTCGGCGGTCTCCGCCTCGAAGTTCGCCTTCGCCTCGTCACCGGGCGTCTGGCCGTTGACGAGCGCGGGCACGTCCTGCCACACCAGCAGACCGAGCCGGTCCGCGTGGTGGTACCAGCGCGCCGGTTCCACCTTGATGTGCTTGCGGACCATGTTGAAGCCGAGTTCCTTGGTCTGCTCCAGGTCGAACCGCAGCGCCTCGTCGGTGGGCGCGGTGAAGATGCCGTCCGGCCAGTAGCCCTGGTCCAGCGGGCCGTGCTGGAAGAGGATCTCGCCGTTGAGCGCCAGCCGCGGCCGGCCCTGCTCGTCGTCGACGAGCCCGATGGAGCGCATCCCCGCGTAGCTGCCGACCTCGTCGACCGGCTGCCCGTTCGCGTCGAGCAGGCGCACCGCGAGGTCGTAGAGGTACGGGTCGTCCGGCGACCACAGGTGCGGGTCCGGCACGTCCAGGCGCACGTCCTCACCGGCGGGCCCGGTCGTGCGCGCGACCTCGCCGCCGCCCGGTTCGCTGAGCACGGCCTCGATCTGCCCGCCCTGGGAGGAGGCGGCGTTCACGGTGAGGCTGCCGGATCCGAGGTCCGGGGTGGAGCGCAGGTGGGTGATGTGCGCGTCCGGAACCGGTTCCATCCAGACGGTCTGCCAGATACCGGAGGCGCCGGTGTAGAAGATGCCGCCAGGCTCGTTGCGCTGCTTGCCGACCGGGTAGGGGTTCGCGTCGTTGCGGTCCTCGACCTCGACGGTCAGCTGCTGCGGGCCGCTACCGGTGAGGGCGTCGGTGACGTCCGCGCTGAACGCGGTGAACCCGCCTTCGTGGGTGGCGACCTCCTGGCCGTTGACGCTGACCACCGCCTTCTGGTCGACCGCGCCGAAGTGCAGCAGCAGCCGCTGCCCGGCCCAGTCGGCGGGCACCTCGAAGGTGCGTTCGTAGCGCAGGTGGTCGTCGTGGCGCTGGATGCCGGACAGGCCGGACTCCGGCGGGTAGGGCACCAGGATCTGCTCGGAGGTCTCCGACGGGGGAGCGTCGGCACCGGCGAAGTCCCAGAGGCCGTTGAGGTTCTGCCAGCGTTCGCGCGTGAGCTGCGGACGGGGGTATTCGGGCAACGCGTTGTCCGGTCCGACCTGGTCGGTCCACCGGGTCGCCAGCGGTGGATCCTGCGGTTCCCATGCGGACGGGGACGCCTGAGCGGGCATGCCGATCACGGTAGCGAGCGAAGTGGCGCCGATCAGAGCACCGACGCGGAATCGGAGTAGTGGGCGGCGGGTCGACGCGCGACGGTGCACGTGGCCTCCTGGTGGATTCGAATCAGCGGGACTGGGCGGGCGCCGAGCCGCTTCCAGCAGGTCAGGTCCAGCCCCAGTGCTGAAAGTCGGGAGTTCTCGGCGTCGAGCCGGGAAATCAGGACGAATGCGAAACCACAACAAGCAACAACAGTGACCACAACCACACGCGAAGTCAACGGCACCACCCGAATGCCCGCGCATCGGAGCAACGCCATGGATCTGATCGGGTGTGCCGGTTAGGTTGGTCCGGCGCATCACGTGCGGCCCGTCCCGGGCCGCCCGAAGCGATGCGAACCCCGCCGCCGGAGTCGAGGAGGACGCGGACATGGCCCAGCAAGCGGTGAGCGGCCGAGCCGCCGCAGGACCGGGTGGAGCGGAGTTCCTGGCAGCACGAGATCTGCTGCTGAACACGCGGGAGGACTACGCCACGGCCCGCGCCGAGTTCCGCTGGCCCCGCCCGGCCGAGTTCAACTGGGCGCTGGACTGGTTCGACACCATCGCCGAGCGCGACGACCGCATCGCGCTGTGGATCGTCGAAGCCGACGGCAGCGAGCAGAAGCTGGCGTTCTCGGATCTGACGCGCCGCTCGAACCAGGTCGCGAACTGGCTGCGCGGGCTCGGGGTGTCGCGCGGCGACCGGTTGATCCTGATGCTCGGCAACCAGGTGGAGCTGTGGGAGACGATCCTCGCGGCGATGAAGCTCGGTGCGGTCATCATCCCCGCGACGCCGCTGCTCGGCCCCGACGACCTCCGGGACCGGGTGGATCGCGGCGCCGCCCGCCACGTGGTGACGTCCTCGGCGCACACCGCCAAGTTCGCGGACGTGCCGGGCGGCTACACCCGGATCGCCGTGGGCGGCGCGGACGGCTGGGAGTCCTATTCGGACAGCGCGGGTGCGGCGACGGCGTTCGAGCCGGACGGCGCGACCCGGGCCGAGGACCCGCTGCTGCTGTACTTCACCTCGGGCACCACCGCGAAGCCCAAGCTGGTCGAGCACACCCACGTGTCCTATCCGATCGGGCACCTGTCCACGATGTACTGGATCGGGCTGGAACCGGGCGACGTGCACCTGAACATCTCCTCGCCGGGGTGGGCGAAGCACGCGTGGAGCAACGTGTTCGCGCCGTGGAACGCCGAGGCGACGGTGTTCCTCTACAACTACGAGCGCTTCGACGCGCTCGCGCTGCTGCGCGAGATGCAGCGCTGCGAGGTGACGAGCTTCTGCGCGCCGCCGACGGTGTGGCGGATGCTCATCCAGGCCGATCTCACCGGGCTGGCGACGCCGCCGAACAAGGTCGTGGGCGCGGGCGAACCGCTGAACCCGGAGATCGTCGAGCAGGTGCGCCGGGCGTGGGGAGTGACCATCCGGGACGGCTTCGGCCAGACCGAGACCAGCGTCCAGGTGGCGAACACCCCCGGCCAGGAGCTCAAGCCGGGTTCGATGGGCCGGGCGCTGCCCGGGTTCGAGGTCGCGCTGGTCGATCCCGCCAGCGGGCAGGAGGCCGCCGAAGGCGAGATCTGCCTGCGCGTCGACCCGCGCCCGGTCGGGCTGATGACCGGTTACGCCGACGACGCCGAGCGCAACGCCGAGGTGCTGCGCGGCGGCTACTACCACACCGGCGACGTGGGCTCGGTGGACGAGGACGGCTACATCACCTACGTCGGCCGCACCGACGACGTGTTCAAGGCCTCGGACTACCGGATATCGCCGTTCGAGCTGGAGAGCGTGCTGCTGGAGCACGAGGCGGTCGCGGAGGCCGCGGTGGTCCCCTCGCCGGACCCGATCAGGCTCGCGGTGCCGAAGGCCTACGTGGTGCTCGCGCAGGGGTGGGAACCGTCCGACGGCACGGCGCTGGCGATCCTGCGGTTCGCGCGGGAGCACTTGGCGCCGTACAAGCGGATCCGCCGCCTCGAATTCACCGACCTGCCCAAGACGATCTCCGGGAAGATCCGGCGGGTGCAGTTGCGCACTCGCGAAGTGGAGATCCACGAGGATCCTTCTCCGGCGGGGGAGTACCGGGAGGAGGACTTCCCCGAGCTCAAATCCTGACCGCGTTTCCGCGCGTTTCTCGACGTCGTTCGAACGGACCGGCCGCCCGATCTCCTCGGGCGGCCGGTCCGCTTTCGCCTCCTCCGCGGGTGCCGCCTCCGGCGAGGAGGGGAAGTCGACCACCCGATCAAGTTAGGCTAGCCTAAGCAAAACTGATCGGGTGGTTCGGAACAGGACGGTGGGGGCGCGTGCAGAACGAGACGAGTGGGATCGCCGCGGTGAGCTCGGATGCCGAGCTGCGGGAACTGGTGGCGCAACCGCATCCCGTGATCGCGGAGAAGTCGATCGACCGGGTGGACGAGCAGTCCCGCCTGTTCCTGGCGGCCTCGCCCTTCTTCCTGCTGGCGACGACGTCCTCCGACGGGTCCCTGGACGTCTCGCCCCGCGGCGACCCGGCGGGCGCCGTGCTGGTGGAGGACGAGGGCCGGACGCTCGTGTTCGCCGACCGTCCGGGCAACCGGCGGCTCGACAGCCTGCGCAACATCCTCCGGCACCCGCAGGTGGGGATGCTGTTCATGGTCCCCGGCGTCAACGACACGCTGCGGGTGAACGGCACGGCGACGATCGTGCGGGAAGCGCCGTACTTCGAACGCCTCGAGGTCGAGGGCAAGCGGCCCGACCTGGCCATCTCGGTTCGGATCGACGAGCTGTTCCTGCACTGCGCGAAGGCGTTCCTGCGGTCGTCGCTGTGGGACCCGGCGGGCTGGCCGGATCGGGAGTCGGTGCCCAGCGCCGGCCGCATCGCGAAGAGCCAAGCGGGTACGAAGGTGCCGGAGCGGGTCCTCGACGCCGCGCTGAAGCTGGACGCGCGCTGGCGCAAGTACTGAAGCGCGCTCGCCGCTCCCGGGCGAGGAGGGGGCCGCTCGGGGCGAACGGAGCGCCGCCCCTCGTCCGTCGATGAATTCGCGTCGGCCCGGCCCGCGCCGCGCGGTGGCGATGCTCACCCGGATGCGACCGCGCCCGCGCCGACGGCGTACTGGGCGGTCACCCGGGGGAGTCGGAGGTCGACCCTGGGTTCGTGCGCTGCGGTTCCTCGTGGCGCGGTGACACTTGTCTCCGCAGCGGTGATCGCCGCGGAGATCGGCGTCGCGGCGGCCGGTGGGCGACGGGTTCCGCGCCGTTCACCGGATGCGGACGAGCGCCGTCCTCCGATGAATCGCGGTTCATGAAATGGCGGAATGAATTCCAACGTTCGCGCGTTGTGCGAATGCGAGAAAAACGGTCGGGTCGATGCGGTTCGCGGCGCCCGGCGCAGGTCGGAGCGCGTGGCCGAGGAGGCGGGCCGCGGCCCGGAGCAGGCCTTCCGCGCGGTCCGGAAGGCCCGGTCGAGCCTGGTGGGGCGGCGATCCACTAAGGATCTCCCCAGTAATTTCCGCCCAAGTCTGGCGCAGCGGGGGCGGGCATCGTAACATCCTGAGCCCCCGGGTCGATGTCCCGAGCGAAAAAGGGAAATCGGTATCACCCCGCGAGCCTCCCGTGATCGGTTTTGTAGGCATTCGCGGTTGCGCTATTCAATGTTGTCATGGTAAGTGCTGCGTACGCGATCATACACACATCGTCGCTGCGGTGCACTTATGCGATCGTGACACGTCCGAAAAATGGTCGGAGAAAACGCTGGTAGCAGCGCATTTTTTCACCCAGGGTGACGATCCGGATCACGCATATATCCCATTGCTGTGATCAGTGTCACACTCTTGTACGCTTGCTTCGGCAACTCATTCGCATAGTTTGGTTACTCGACGCACGAATTCGCGTCGAACCCGGTCGGCAATGGGGCTGACTGAGTGCGAGCGCTGGTGCAGGTGCGCGGCCTGAGTTCTTCGGCCGCCCACACCGGTGCGCAGGTGTCGCCTTATTCGATTGGCGACCCCGCACGACCTACGAGTTGATCTCGGGGCGGATTCGCGCGGACCTGAGTGGTGCATGAGGCGCATGACCAACGCGAGTGGTGGGAGTGAAGTATGGCCAAGAGCGTGGACGACCTGGCGCAGCACGGCGAACGCAACGGTGTGGCCGAGGATGCGGCCGAACTGGTCGCCCGTGAGGAGCAGGTCTTCGGCGACAACCCGTTGGAAGTGCGCGAATCCGACCATTACACGCACGAGTACGTCGGTGGATTCGTCGACAAGTGGGACGATCTGATCGACTGGAAGAAGCGCTACGAGAGCGAGGGCCGGTTCTTCATCGACCAGCTCAAAGCCCGTGGTGTGGAGTCCGTCCTGGACGTGGCCACCGGCACCGGTTTCCACTCGGTGCGGCTGCTGGAAGAGGGCTTCGAGACGGTCAGCGCCGACGGCAGCCCGCAGATGCTGGCCCAGGCCTTCCGCAACGGCCTGACCTACGGCGGGCACATCCTGCGCGTCGTGCACGCCGACTGGCGCTGGCTCAACCGCGACGTGCACGGCGAGTACGACGCGATCATCTGCTTGGGCAACTCGTTCACGCACCTGTTCTCCGAGCGCGACCGGCGCAAGGCCCTGGCCGAGTTCTACGCCATGCTCAAGCACGACGGCGTTTTGATCATCGACCAGCGCAACTACGACGCGATCCTGGACGACGGATTCTCCAGCAAGCACACGTACTACTACGCTGGTGAGGACGTGTCCGCGGAGCCGGACCACGTGGACGAGGGCCTGGCCCGATTCAAGTACACCTTCCCGGACAAGAGCGAATTCTTCCTCAACATGTACCCGTTGCGGAAGAATTACGTGCGTCGCCTGCTGCGCGAGGTCGGATTCCAGCGAATCGACACCTACGGCGATTTCCAGGAAACGTACGCGGACCAGGACCCGGACTTCTACATTCACGTCGCGGAGAAGAACTACCGCACCGAGGACGAACTGTCCGACGTGTACTCGACCGCGGTTCACACCGCCCGCGACTACTACAACTCCGAAGACGCGGATAATTTCTACTACCACGTCTGGGGCGGCAACGACATTCACGTCGGCCTCTACAACACCCCGGACGAGGACATCGATGCCGCGTCGCGGCGCACCGTCGAGCGCATGGCGGCCAAGGTCGAGATCACACCGGAGACCCGGATCCTGGACATCGGTGCCGGATACGGTGGTGCGGCGCGCTACCTGGCCAAGACCTACGGCTGCAAGGTCGCCTGCCTGAACCTCAGCGAGGTCGAGAACGCCCGCAACGTCGAGTTCAACCGGGCGGCGGGCCTCGACCACCTCATCGAGGTCAAGGACGGGTCCTTCGAGGACATCCCGTTCCAGGACAACGCCTTCGACGTGGTCTGGTCGCAGGACGCCATCCTGCACAGCGGGGACCGCGAGCGGGTGCTGGAAGAGGTGACGCGCGTCCTGAGCAAGGGCGGTTCGTTCGTGTTCACCGACCCGATGGCCGCCGACAACGCCCGCAAACAGGACCTGGGTCCGATCCTGGACCGGCTGAGCCTGGACACTATGGGTTCGCCCGGCTTCTACCGGCGCGAACTGGCCCGCTTGGGCCTGCAGACGATCGACTTCGAGGACCTCAGCTCGTACCTGCCGGTGCACTACCAGCGGGTGCTCGAGGTGCTCGAAGCCCGCGAGTCCGAACTGTCCGACCGGATCAGTGAGGAATATCGCACCAAGATGAAGCGTGGCCTGCGTGCCTGGGTGGAGTCCGGTAACGGCGGAAGCCTGGCATGGGGCATCATCCACGCCCGTGCATGATCATCAGTGATGCGTACGGCTGGTCCCGCTGGGCCGGATGGCAGGGGTGCCAGTGAGTGGACACTCATGACATTACTGCTGCCCGTACGCAAGGATCGAAGTCGCCAAAGAAGCTGAGAGGTGAGGTTGAGCCGTGAGTGAGATCAACCGCAGGTTGTTCACCAGCGAGTCGGTGACCGAAGGTCACCCTGACAAGATCTGCGACGCGATCAGCGACTCCGTGCTGGACGCGATGCTCGCGCAGGACCCGCGGTCCCGCGTCGCGGTGGAGACGCTGGTGACGACCGGCCAGGTGCACGTGGCCGGTGAGGTCACCACCAGCGCCTACGTCGACATCCCGTCCATCGTGCGGGAGAAGATCCTTGAGATCGGCTACGACTCGTCGGCCAAGGGCTTCGACGGCAACTCTTGCGGCGTGAACATCGCGATCGGCGCGCAGTCCCCGGACATCGGCCAGGGCGTGGACACCGCGCACGAGAGCCGGGTCGAGGGCGTCATCGACGAGATCGCCAAGCAGGGCGCCGGCGACCAGGGCCTGATGTTCGGCTACGCCTGCAACGACACCGACGAGCTCGCGCCGCTGCCGATCACGCTCGCGCACCGGCTGTCGCGTCGCCTGACCGAGGTCCGCAAGGACGGCACGCTGCCGTACCTGCGCGCCGACGGCAAGACGCAGGTCACCATCGAGTACGCCGGTGACCAGCCGGTCCGCTTGGACACCGTCGTGCTCTCGACGCAGCACGCCGAGGAGATCGACCTCGACAAGACGCTGTCCAAGGACATCAACGAGAAGGTCATCGCCCCGGAGCTGGAGCGGGTCGGCCTGGACACCACCGACTCGCGGGTGCTGATCAACCCGACCGGTCGGTTCGTCGTCGGTGGCCCGATGGGTGACGCCGGTCTGACCGGCCGGAAGATCATCGTCGACACCTACGGCGGCATGGCCCGCCACGGTGGCGGCGCCTTCTCCGGCAAGGACCCGTCGAAGGTGGACCGCTCCGCGGCCTACGCGACCCGCTGGGTGGCGAAGAACGCGGTGGCCGCCGGACTGGCCGGCCGCATCGAGGTGCAGGTCGCCTACGCGATCGGCAAGGCCGCTCCGGTCGGGCTGTTCGTGGAGACCTTCGGCACCGAGAACGTGGACCCGGTCAAGATTCAGGCCGCGATCAACGAGGTGTTCGACCTGCGTCCCGCCGCGATCATCCGGGACCTGGACCTGCTGCGTCCGATCTACGCGCAGACCGCCGCCTACGGCCACTTCGGCCGCAGCGACGTGAACCTGCCGTGGGAGAACACCGATCGTGCCGAGGCGCTCAAGGCCGCCGCCGGCATCTGATCGAACACATGCGGACGTTCGCACCGGCTGTCGCGGGGCGTGGCACGGCCACGCCCCGCGGCCCGGTGCGGGCCAGGTATCGAGAAGTTCTTGGGGCCGGTGGCCGACGATGTCGCCGGCCGGCCGATAAGGAGTTGTTGCAGTGCGGATTGCGGTGACCGGGTCGATCGCCACCGACCACCTGATGTCCTTCCCCGGCAGGATCGCCGAGCAGCTGATCGCTGATCAGCTCGAATCGGTGTCCCTGTCCTTCCTGGTCGACGAGCTGGAGGTGCGTCGCGGCGGGGTCGCGGCCAACATCACCTTCGGGCTCGGCAAGCTCGGCGTCACCTCGCTGCTGGTCGGCGCGGTCGGGCAGGACTTCGAGGAATACCGGACGTGGCTGGAGCGTCACGGCGTGGACACCGCTTCGGTGCGCGTCTCGGAGACCAAGCACACGTCCCGGTTCCTCTGCACCACCGACCAGGACTTCAACCAGATCGCCTCGTTCTACCCGGGTGCCATGACCGAGGCCGCGGAGATCGAGCTCAAGTCGGTCGCCGACCGCGTCGGCGGGCTCGACCTCGTGGTGATCTCGGCGAACGACCCGGACGCGATGGTGAAGTACACCAAGGAATGCCGGGAGCGCGGGTACAAGTTCCTCGCCGACCCGGGCCAGCAGCTGGCCCGGATGGACGGCGAGTCGGTCCGCGAGCTGGTTCGCGGCGCGGAGTACCTGTTCACGAACGAGTACGAGCACAGCCTGCTGCTGCAGAGCACCGGCTGGACCCACGACGAGGTCCTGGCCGAGGTCGGCAGCTGGGTCACCTCGCTGGGCGCGAAGGGCCTCAAGGTCGAGTCGGCGTCGTCGCCGACCTTCGAGGTGCAGCCGCCCAAGGAGAAGCAGAAGGGCGACCCGACGGGGGTCGGCGACGCGTTGCGCGCCGGGTTCCTCTCCGGTCTGTCCGGCGGGCTGGGCGTGGAGCGGGCCTTGCAGCTCGGCTGCACGCTGGCGACCGTCTCGCTGGAGACCGACGGGCCGCAGGAGTACGACGTCGAGCGCGAGTCGTTCCTCGCGCGCATCGGTGAGGCGTACGGCGACACCGCCGCCGCCGAGATCGGTTCGAAGCTGCGCTGATGTACCGGGGGCGGCACCGGGGGCGAGAGCCCGGTGCCGCCCCCGGCGAGCACACTTGAGGTATCGGGCGTGGCGCAGGTAAGCGTGGGAAGAGGCAGCGACATGAATGGGGTCAACACGAACGGCGATACCGGCTCGGGGCGCGACCCGAGCGGGTTCCTGACCGCGCTCAACGAGCGCGTGCTCGTCGCGGACGGCGGCATGGGTACCGCGTTGCAGGCCTACGACCTGTCGTTGGACGACTTCGCGAACCTCGAAGGCTGCAACGAGATCCTCAACGAGACCCGCCCGGACGTGGTCTCCGGGGTGTACCGCGGGTTCTTGGAAGCCGGTTCGGACGCGATCGAGTCGAACACGTTCGGCACGAACCTCGCCAACCTCGGCGAGTACGGCATCCCGGAGCGCATCCGGGACCTGGCGGAGAAGGGCGCGCGGCTGGCCAGGGAGGCCGCCGACGAGTTCTCCACGAAGGACAAGCCGCGGTTCGTGCTGGGCTCGATGGGGCCGGGCACGAAGCTGCCCACGCTGGGTCACGCGCCGTACGCGGACCTGCGCGACGCCTACGTCGAGAACGTGCTGGGCATGATCGACGGCGGCATCGACGTGGTCCTGGTGGAGACCTCCCAGGACCTGCTGCAGACCAAGGCGGCGATCGTGGCCGCCAAGCGCGCGATGGAGCAGACCGGCCGCTGGCTGCCGATCATCGCGCAAGTCACCGTGGAGCAGACCGGCACGATGCTGGTCGGTTCCGAGATCGGCGCGGCGCTCACGGCGCTGGAGCCGCTGGGCATCGACCTGATCGGCATGAACTGCGCGACCGGCCCGGCCGAGATGAGCGAGCACCTGCGGGTGCTGGCGCAGCACGCGAACGTGCCGATCTCGGTGATGCCGAACGCGGGCCTGCCGGAGCTCGGGCCGAACGGCGCTGTGTACCCGCTGCAGCCGGACGAGCTGGCGCAGGCGCTGGTCGGCTTCGTCAACGACTTCGGCGCCCGGCTCGTCGGCGGCTGCTGCGGCACCACCGGTGAGCACGTGCGCGCGGTCTCCGAGGCCGTGTCCTCGCTCACCCCGCAGGCGCGCACCCCGGAGATCGTTCCGTCGGTGTCGTCGGTGTACCAGGCGGTGCCGTTCCAGCAGGACGCGAGCATCCTCAACGTCGGTGAGCGGACCAACACCAACGGCTCCAAGAAGTTCCGCGAGGCCATGCTCGACGCCCGCTGGGACGACTGCGTGGAGATCGCGAAGGCCCAGACCCGCGAGGGCGCGCACATGCTGGACCTGTGCGTGGACTACGTGGGCCGCGACGGCGCCGAGGACATGCGCGAGCTGGCCAGCCGGCTGGCCACCGCCTCCACGCTGCCGGTCATGGTCGACTCCACCGAGGCGAACGTGATCCAGGCCGGGCTGGAGCACCTCGGCGGGCGTTGCGCGGTGAACTCGGTGAACTACGAGGACGGCGACGGGCCGGACTCGCGGTTCCAGAAGGTGATGGCGATGGTGCGCGAGCACGGCGCCACCGTCGTCGCGCTGTGCATCGACGAGGAGGGCCAGGCCCGCACCGCCGAGTGGAAGCTGCGGATCGCCGAGCGCCTCATCGCCGAGATCACCGGGACCTGGGGCCTGGACGAGTCGGCGATCATCATCGACTGCCTGGTCTTCCCGATCACCACGGGTCAGGAGGAGGTGCGCCGGGACGGCATCGAGACCATCGAGGCCATCCGGGAACTCAAGCGCCGCCACCCGCGGGTGAACACCACGCTGGGCCTGTCCAACGTGTCGTTCGGCCTGAACCCGGCCGCGCGCCAGGTGCTGAACTCGGTGTTCCTCAACGAGTGCCGCGAGGCCGGGCTGGACTCGGCGATCCTGAACGCCTCCAAGATCCTGCCGATGAGCAAGATCGAGGAGGAGCAGCGGCAGGTCGCCCTCGACCTGGTCTACGACCGGCGCACCGAGGACTACGACCCGCTGCAGAAGCTGATGCAGCTGTTCGAGGGCAAGACGGCCTCCTCGACCGGTGCCTCCCGCGCGGAGGAACTGGCGAAGCTGCCGCTGTTCGAACGGCTGGAGAAGCGCATCGTCGACGGCGAGCGCAACGGCCTCGACGACGACCTCGAAGCGGCCATGCAGGAGAAGAAGCCGCTGCAGATCGTCAACGAGAACCTGCTCGCCGGTATGAAGGTCGTCGGTGACCTGTTCGGTTCCGGGCAGATGCAGCTGCCGTTCGTGCTCCAGTCCGCGGAGACGATGAAGGCCGCCGTGGCCTACCTCGAACCGCACATGGAGAAGGACGACTCCGGCGGCAAGGGCAAGCTGCTGCTGGCGACGGTCAAGGGCGATGTGCACGACATCGGCAAGAACCTCGTCGACATCATCGTGTCCAACAACGGCTACGACGTGGTCAACATCGGCATCAAGCAGCCGGTGAACGCGATCCTCGAAGCCGCGGACGAGAACAAGGTCGACGTGATCGGCATGTCGGGCCTGCTGGTGAAGTCCACCGTGATCATGAAGGACAACCTGCAGGAGATGAACACCCGCGGCATCGCCGAGAAGTACCCGGTGATGCTCGGCGGCGCCGCGCTGACCAGGTCCTTCGTGGAGAACGACCTCGACGAGGTCTACCAGGGCGATGTGCGCTACGCGAAGGACGCCTTCGAGGGCCTGAACCTGATGGACCGCCTGATGTCCATCAAGCGCGGCGACAACCCCGAGGTGAACGAGGCGGAAGAGGCCAAGAAGGCCGAGCGCAAGGAGCGCCACGAGCGTTCCAAACGCATCGCCGAGAAGCGCAAGGCCGAGCAGGGACCGCTGCCCGACCTCTACGACGACTCCATCCGCTCCGACGTGGACGCCGACGCCCCGGTGCCGACCCCGCCGTTCTGGGGTTCGAAGGTCATCAAGGGCGTGCCCGTCGCCGACTACTTGGCGCTGCTCGACGAACGCGCCACGTTCTTCGGCCAGTGGGGCCTGCGCGGTTCCAAGAAGGGCGAGGGGCCGTCGTACGAGGAGCTCGTCGAATCCGAGGGCCGGCCGCGGCTGCGCTACTGGATGGACGAGCTGGCCACCGCGGGCATCCTGCAGCACGCGGCGGTGGTGTACGGCTACTTCCCGGTCGTGACCGAGGGCAACTCGGTGATCGTCCTGGACAAGGAGGAGCCGGACGCCGCGGAACGCACCCGGTTCACGTTCCCGCGCCAGCAGCGCGACCGCAGGCTCAGCCTCGCCGACTTCTACCGGACCAGGGAGAAGGCGCTGGAGACCGGCCAGGTCGACGTGCTGCCGATGCAGCTGGTGACGATGGGCCAGCCCATCGCCGACTACGCCAACGAGCTGTTCGCGAAGAACTCCTACCGCGACTACCTCGAGATCCACGGGATGGGCGTGCAGCTCACCGAGGCGCTCGCCGAGTACTGGCACCGGCGGGTCCGGCGGGAACTGCTGTGGTCCAGCGGGCGTGCGGTGTCCGAGGAGGACCCGAACGAGGTGACCGAGTTCTTCAAGCTCGGCTACCGCGGTGCGCGCTACTCCTTCGGCTACGGCGCCTGCCCGGAGATCGAGGACCGCGCAAAGATCGTGGAGCTGCTGGAGAGCGAGCGGATCGGCGTGGAGCTCTCCGAGGAGTTCCAGCTGCACCCGGAGCAGTCCACGGACGCGATCGTCGCCCACCACCCCGAGGCGAAGTACTTCAACACATGAGGCCACGTGCGCGGGCCGTAAGGTTGATCATCAGCGGCCCGCGCACGTGCCGCGGAAACCCGAGCAGGGAAAGCGCCCTGACAGGGATGAAACCCGAGCAGGGAAATCTAGAAAGGAAATCATGAGCGCGAAGCTGCAGAAGGCCAACGGCATCGAGTTCGCCGTCGCGGACCTGAGCCTGGCCGAGTCCGGCCGGCACCAGATCCGGCTGGCCGAGCACGAGATGCCCGGTCTGATGGCGACTCGCAAGGAGTATGCGGACTCCAAGCCGCTCAAGGGCGCGCGGATCGCAGGTTCGCTGCACATGACGGTGCAGACCGCGGTGCTCATCGAGACGCTGGTCGAGCTGGGCGCCGAGGTCCGCTGGGTGTCCTGCAACATCTTCTCCACCCAGGACGAGGCCGCCGCGGCCGTCGTCGTGGGCAAGAACGGCACCGTGGACAAGCCCGCGGGCGTGCCGGTATTCGCCTGGAAGGGCGAGACGCTGGAGGACTACTGGTGGTGCACCGACCAGCTCTGGCAGTTCGACGGCGGCAAGGTCGCCAACATGATCCTCGACGACGGTGGCGACGCGACGCTGCTGGTCCACAAGGGCGTCGAGTTCGAGGCCGCCGGCGCCGTGCCGCAGCCCACGGACAACGACCCGGAGGAGTTCAAGGTCGTCCTGTCCACGCTGCGCGCCAGCCTGGACAAGGACAAGCAGCGCTTCACCAAGCTCGCCAAGGAGATCAAGGGCGTCACCGAGGAGACCACCACCGGTGTCCACAAGCTCGTCGAGCTGGTGCGCTCCGGTGAGCTGCTGTTCCCGGCGATCAACGTCAACGACTCGGTGACGAAGTCGAAGTTCGACAACAAGTACGGCTGCCGCCACTCGCTGGTCGACGGCATCAACCGCGCCACCGACACCCTCATCGGCGGCAAGGTCGCCGTCATCGCCGGCTTCGGCGACGTCGGCAAGGGCTCCGCGGAGTCGCTGCGCGGCCAGGGCGCCCGCGTGATCGTCACCGAGATCGACCCGATCTGCGCGCTGCAGGCGGCGATGGAGGGCTACGAGGTCAAGACCCTCGACGAGGTCGTCGAGATCGCCGACATCTTCATCACCACGACCGGCAACTTCGACATCATCACCGCCGACCACATGGCGAAGATGAAGCACCAGGCCATCGTGGGCAACATCGGCCACTTCGACAACGAGATCGACATGGCCGGCCTGGAGAAGACCCCGGGCATCAAGAAGGTCGAGATCAAGCCGCAGGTGCACGAGTTCACCTTCACCGACGGGCACTCCATCCTGGTGCTGTCCGAGGGCCGGCTGCTCAACCTGGGCAACGCCACCGGGCACCCGAGCTTCGTGATGTCCAACTCGTTCACCAACCAGACGCTGGCGCAGATCGAGCTGTGGACCAAGCCCGGCGAGTACGGCAAGGACGTCTACGTGCTGCCCAAGCACCTGGACGAGAAGGTGGCCCGGCTGCACCTGGACGCGCTCGGCGTCAAGCTGACCACGCTGACCAAGGCGCAGGCCGAGTACATCGGTGTCGACGTGAACGGGCCGTACAAGCCCGAGCACTACCGCTACTGATCCGCTCAGCGCCCCTCGTGGCGTGAGCGACCGGTGGTCGTACGCCACCGCCCGGGCCGGTTCGGTCCGGGCGGTGGCGGCCCCCCGGTTCTCGATCGAGAAGACCTGTCGAGGGAATCCGCGTTCGATCTCGTTTCCGCCCTCCCTCGAATTCGATTTCCGGTTGCACGGTCCCCGCCCTCACGGCTGCCCGCGGGAGCGGCCGGACTGGCACGGTGACCGGCGAGGAAGGAAGACCTGAGGCCGACATGGACACGATCGCACTCGAATTGGCACCGCCCGACCTCGACGGTGGACACGAGAGGGCCGTGGAGGAAGGCCGCAAGGTGGCCGAGAACAGCCGCGCCGCCGGGCTCGCCGACCGCATCGGTCATCTGATGATTCCCGGCATCATCGCCGAGGACGACGACCGTCCGATCGAGATGAAGCCGAAGATGGACGTCATCGACTTCTGGAACACGGTGCGCCCGGAGATCGGCGACGTGAAGGGCCTGTGCACGCAGGTCACCGCGTTCATGGACAAGCCGCAGCTCACCGACCGCATCCGGGACCTGCAGGCGGCGGGCATGGAGGGCATCGCGTTCGTCGGCGTGCCGCGCACCATGTCCGACGGCGAGGGCGGCGGCTTACCTCCCACCGACGCGCTGACCCAGTTCCAGGACGTCGTCCCGAACCGTGGCTCCATCCTCATCCCGACCCGCGAGGGCGAGCACGGCCGGTTCAACTTCAAGTGCGAGCGCGGCGCCACCTACGGCATGACGCAACTGCTGTACTCGGACGCCATCGTCGGATTCCTGAAGGAATTCGCGGACAAGACGCCGCACCGCCCGGAGATCCTGCTGTCGTTCGGTTTCGTGCCGGGCGTCGAAGGTCGCCGCAAGCTCATCGACTGGCTCATCCAGGACCCCGGCAACCCGGCGGTGGAGGCGGAGCAGAAGTTCGTCGCGGGCATCACCGACCTCACCTTCGAGGAGCGCAAGCAGAAGCTGCTCGACCTCTACAAGCGCGTCATCGATGGGGTGGTGGACCTCGGCTTCCCGCTGAGCCTGCACCTGGAAGCGCCGTACGGGTACTCGAAGCCCGCGTTCGACGTGTTCGCCTCGATGATCGACTACTGGGCGCCGAAGCCCCAGGCGGCCTGAGCCGCACCGAAACCCGGCGATCCCGGATCGCCTCGCACCGAACGGACCGCCGCCTCCCTCCCTTGGGCGGCGGTCCGTTCTCGTTGGGTTTTCGGGGTCGTTTTGCTTTGGTGGTCCGGTGGCGGAACCTCAGTCGGTCTCTCGCTGCGGGATCTTTTTCCCGAGTGGCTCCGCCACGAGGGAAAAAGCTGTCCTCGCGAGAGACCGACTGAGAACCCGCCGGTGAGGACTTTTCGACGTGGGCTATGTGCTTCGCACATACAGGCACGGCTTCGCCGCAATGCAGGCTTGCTTCGCCGCCCAAGGCACGGCTTCGCCGCAAGGCACGGCGCTCGGCTAGGCGGGCGCCGTGGTCGTTGCTGCTGGTCAGTCGCCTTTTTTGGAGGACTTGGTGGCGGCGATGATCGGGATCAGGAGGGCGAGGACTGTGAGCAGGAGGATCAGCCAGCCCGGCATTCCTGCTTGGACCAGGTAGGTGGAGCTGAAGCCCGCGATCACGCCGATCGCGAGGATCAGGGCCACTACGCGTGCTGCGCCCTTGGGGTGCATCAGGCCGTGACGGCGCATGTCAGAGGGTTCCCAACCAGTTGCGCAGGAGCTTGGCGCCGGCCTCGCCGGACTTCTCGGGGTGGAACTGGGTCGCCGAGAGCGGGCCGTTCTCCACCGCCGCGATGAACGGTTCGCCGTGCTCGGCCCAGGTCACGCGGGCCGGGGCGATCGTCTCCGACGGGGGCAGCTCCCAGCGGCGGGCGGCGAACGAGTGCACGAAGTAGAAGCGGGTGCCAGGGTCGATGCCGGCGAACAGGACCGAATCGGCGGGCGCCGAGACCTCGTTCCAGCCCATGTGCGGCAGCACGTCGGCCTGCAAGCGCTCCACGTCGCCCGGCCACTGCCCGCACCCGTCGGCCTGCACTCCGTGCTCGACGCCGCGGTCGAACAGGACCTGCATGCCCACGCAGATGCCGAGCACCGGGCGGCCACCCGCCAACCGACGGTCGATGATCTTGTCACCACCGGCGGCGAGCAGCCCCTCCATGCAGGCCGCGAACGCGCCGACGCCGGGCACGACGAGCCCGTCGGCCTCGACGGCGGCGTCCGCGTCCGAAGTCACCCGCACGTCCGCGCCCGCGTGCTCCAAGGCGCGTTCGGCGGAGCGGAGGTTGCCGGAGCCATAGTCCAGTACGACGACGCGTGCCACGCGGCCAGGCTACCGGCCGCCGATGGCGAGGAACGCCCGGATCGACCGGGCGAGCTCCGCGGGCGCCAGCCCGTGCGCCGCGTCGTGCTCGTCGGCCGTGCCGTAGGCGCGGAGTTCGGCGTCGCGAGCCACCCCCAACCCGAGCACGCGGTGCGGCAGATCGGCCAGCGCGGCGTTCGCCGACGCCGTCGAGGTGTCCCGCAGGTACGGCTCCACCAGCACCACGTCCGGAGCCGCCGCCAGCGCCGCGGACCGCAGCGCGGCGGCGTCGAACGGCCGCACCGTCGAGGCGTAGAGCACCGCCACGTCCAGCTCCGCCGTCGCCGCGAGCACCGGATCCAGCATCGGCCCCACCGCCAGCACCACGCCCGCCCGCCCCTCGCGCACCACCTGGAAACCGCGCCCGGTCGGTAGCGGACGCGCGTTGGTGCGCTCCGTCATCCGCAGGTAGACGAGGTCGTCGCCGGGCAGCGCGGCCCGCAGCAGCTCCGCGAACTCCCGCGGATGACCGGGCACGTGCACCGTCCAGTCCGGCAACGTGTCCAGCAAGGCCACATCGCCCGGCGCCATGTGGGTGCGGCCCGCCGCCGGGTAGTCGTAGGAGGCACCGGTGCTGACCAGTACCGCGCCCGCCCGCTGGTGGTTGAGGTCGAGCTTGATCTGCTCGAAGGGCCGCTCCACCAGGAACGGGGCGATCGAGTGCACCACCGGCCGCAGCCCGGTCAGCGCGAGCCCGCCCGCGACGCCGATCAGGGCCTGCTCGCGGATGCCGACGTTGAGCACCCGATCCGGGTGGCGCGCGGCGGCGCCGGTGAAGCGGTCCGCCGAGATCTCCGCGAGCACCACGGCCAGCCGCGGATCGTGGTCGAGGGCGGCGCCGACGATGTCGGTGAACTCCTCCCGCATCGGGCGCACCGCCGCGGGCTCGCGCCGGGCCTCACCGGGTTCGGTCCGGTCGATGAGGGTCATGCGAACTCCTTCGGTTCGACGCGCGCGATCACCGCGAGCGGCTGGTCCAGGCGGGTGTCGGTCAGGGCGTGGTGCAGGGCGTCGTGGTCCCGGCCGTCGACGGTGTGCGCGGCCCAGCCCTCGCGGCTGAAGCGCTCCCCGATGCCGCCGGGCCACCCGTAGGAATCCGAGGCGTTGTCGACGACGACCGTCGTGAGCGCGCCGACGCCGCGGCGGCCCGCGACGGCGATGGCCTCGTGGTTGCTGCCCTCGCCGAGTTCGGCGTCGCCGACGAGCACCACGACCCGCGACCCGGCGCGGCCCTGCGCGCGCAAGCCCAGCGCGGCGCCCAGCGCCAGCGGCAGGCCGTGGCCGAGGGAACCGCTGCCGATCTCCACCCCCGGCACCAGCACCCGGTCCGGGTGCTGGCCGAGCCGGGAGTCGAAGGCGTTCCACCCGCCGAGCTCGGCGGGGTCGAGGAACCCCTTCGCCGCGAGCACGGCGTAGTAGGCCATCGGGCCGTGCCCCTTCGACAGCAGGAAACGGTCGCGGTCGGGGTCGTCAGGACGGGCGGGGTCGACGTGGAGGATCCGGTCGTAGAGCACCCACAGCACGTCCAGCGTGGAGACGGCGGCGGGCGAGTGCTTCTCGTCGCCGGACATCCGGCTCAGCAGCGCGGGCAGATCCGAGTACCCCGACCCGGTCCGCCCGGAAGTGGAAGTCGCCATGGTGACCACCCTGAAACTTCCAGTTAGCTGGAAGTCAAGCTCGGCGGGCGATGACGCCCCGGATCGACGATTCCCCTTGGCATCAGCCGAACAACCGGGCCGCTTGTCACCGGATTGACAAAAAATCCACTTCGGACAAGGCCGAAAAGACATCCGTGGCAGCGAGATCCGAATGGAGTATTGCCCGTTGACCTACCGTCAGTAGCTTAGGGATCCCACCGGCCGCGCCACGGCCGCGTTCGCCCGGCGACGAAAGGGTTCCCCATGCTCCGCCGCACCACGCCGCTCGCCGCGCTGCTCACCGCGGCGGCCGTGCTGGCCACCACCGCGCCCGCCGCGGCGAGCCCGGGGTCCGCCGAGACCCGGCTCGTCGACATCACCGCCGCCGACGGCACCGCACTGCGCGCCGCGGTGTGCGAACCCGCCGACCCCGGCCCGCACCCGGTGGCGGTGCTCGTGGCCGCGTGGGGCGGCGGCAGCACGCAGAACATCATGCCCTGCCGGGCGCTCGCCTCCCGCGGCTACGTGACGGTGTCCTACGGCGCGCGGGGCTTCGGCGAATCCGGCGGCGAAGTGGAAGTGGCCGGCCCGGACGACATCAGCGACGTCTCCAACGTGATCGACTGGACGCTGGCCAACACCGAGTCCGACCCGGCGCGGATCGGCGTCGGCGGCATCTCCTACGGCGCCGGGATCAGCGTGCTCGCGTCCGCGTTCGACCCGCGGATCCGCGCCGTCGCCTCGATGAGCGGCTGGGCGGACCTGGTGGAATCGCTGTTCGGCAACAGCACCCGGCGCGCCGCGGTCGCCATGGTGCTGCGGATCTCCGGGGAGCAGAACGGGAACCTCTCCGACGAGAGCCGGGAGATGCTGGACAAGTACATCACCGGCGAGGACCGCGACGCGGTGACCGAATGGTCCCGGCAGCGCTCACCTTCGTCCTACGTGGACCGGATCAACCGTAACCGGCCCGCGGTCCTGATGCTCAACACGTGGAGCGAGACGGTGTTCCCGCCCGGCCAGCTCGCCGACTTCCAGCAGCGGCTGAGCACACCGAGCAAGCTGGAACTGATCCCCGGCGAGCACGCGGCGGCCGAGACCAGCGGACTGCTCGGGCTCCCGAACGACGCCTGGAACGACACCTACCGCTGGTTCGACACCCACCTGCGCGGCGCCGAACCCGACGGCGCCCCCGTCGTGCTGCAACCGCGCGGCGCCACCGACCGACCGCGCGAGCAGTACCCGGACTGGCGGCACATCGCGACCCGCACGGACCGGTACTTCCTGTCCGCCGAGGAAGAACTCACCACCGACGCGCCCGCCGAGTGGAGCAGCACGCTCCACAGTGGACGTGACACGATCGCGAACGGCGGGGTGCCGCTGGTGACCTACACGCTGGAGGCGCTCACCGGGAACCCGCCGACGGCGTTCCTGCCCGCGCTCGACCCGACCGCTGCCGCGCGGTGGACCGGCCCCGAACTCGCGGAACCCGAAGTGCTGCGCGGAAGTCCGCGGTTGCGGCTCACCGCAGTGCCGCCCACCCCGGAAGGCATGCTCGTCGCCTACCTCTACGACGTGGACGCCACCGGCACCGGGCGGCTCATCTCCTACATCCCCTACTCCTGGGAGGGCGCGACGCCCGGCGCGCCGCTGCGGATCGACACCGCACTGCCGCCCACCGCCTACGACGTGCCCGCCGGGCACCGGCTGTCGCTGGTCGTCGACACCGAGGACCCGCTGTTCTTCCTCGACCACAACACCGACGGAGCCCCGCTCGAACTGCGCGGGGACGCCGCGAACCCGGCGACGCTGGAACTGGCGTCGCGCGACGGAAAGGAGCTGCCGTGACCACCACCCGACACGACCGCAGACCCTCCCACCCCGACCGGGCCCGGATCAACCCGGACGCCCTGCCGTTCCGGTTGTGGGAGAAGGGGAATCGGAAGTTCTGGGACCCCGCCGCGATCGACTTCTCGCAGGACGCCGCGGACTGGCGCGGGCTCACCGACGAGCAGCGGTTCGCCGCGACCATGCTCTGCGCCCAGTTCATCGGCGGCGAAGAGGCCGTCACCGAGGACATCCGGCCGTTCCAGGCCGCGATGGCCGCCGAAGGCCGGCCCGCCGACGAGCTCTACCTGAGCCAGTTCATGTTCGAGGAGGCCAAGCACACCCAGGGCTTCCGGCGCTGGCTCGACGCCGTCGGCGTGCGCGACGACCTGCACCCGCACGTCGCCGACAACCCCGGCTACCGGGCGATCTTCTACGAGGCGCTGCCGGAGGCGCTGCACGCGCTCAGCGACGATCCGAGCCCCGCCAACCAGGTCCGCGCCTCGGTCACCTACAACCACCTCGTCGAAGGCGTGCTCGCGCTGACCGGCTACTTCCTGTGGAACACCACCTGCAAGCGCAACGGGATCCTGCCGGGCATGCAGGAGCTGATCCGCCGGATCAGCGAGGACGAGCGGCGGCACATGGCGTGGGGCACCTTCACCTGCCGCAGGCACGTGGCCGCCGACGACGCGAACTGGGAGATCGTGACGACGCGGATGGAGGCGCTGCTGCCGCACGCGATCGCGCAGATCGAGCACTCGCTGGGCAACTGGGACGACGATCCGTTCGAGATGCGGATCGAGGGGCTGTTCGAGTACGCGGCGGACCGGGCCGCGCGGCGGATCAAGGCCATCGAGTCGGCGCGCGGCACGCCGGTGGAGCGCGTCGACGTGGACCACGCGCCGGAGCGGCTGGAGGAGGAGTTCGGCGCGGAGGACGAATCGGCGCTGCGCGACAGCGCGGCCACCGGCTAGCCGGTCACTACATCGATGCGGACCACGCGCCGGGCGAACGGCGGCCGAATTCGCGCCGAGAGGACGTACCCATTGCGCGAAAGCAGCTTGCCGGGAAATAATTAGGCGAATTTCTTTCACATTGACTGGGCGTAACTGGACCCACTTTCGTATTCACTCAAATTGACGGTTGGGACGAGCGCGCCGCGATCACTAAAGTCCCTACTCGCGAGTAGGTACTTGAGGGCGGCGCAGCCCACCGGCTCTTCCTGCCGGTTCGGGCGCCCGCCTCCGGCAGGAAAAGAGGATCATGCTGACGAAGGCGATCCATCCCCAGGCCCCGGATCTGTGGGCGGCCCTGCCCAGCGAACTGGCTCCGATCCTGCGTCCCGAGATGAACAGCCTGGCCACGCAGATCCTCAGCGAGATCCAGCGACGCATCCCCGAATACGCCAGGCCGATGGACGACAAATACGTGCACGCCATCCGCCGCGGCGTCGAAGAGGCGCTGAGCCAATTCGTCGACCAGATCGCCGACCCCACCGCGCCACCGGAACGCTGCGCCGAAGTGCACCGCGCGCTCGGCAAAGCCGAAATGCACGAAGGCCGCAGCCTCGACAGCCTGCAAGCCGCCTACCGGCTCGGCGCCCGCCTCGCCTGGCGGCGCACCGCCCGCATCGGCGAACGCGCCCGCGTCGCGCCCCGCACGATGCTGCTGCTCGGCGAAGCGATCTACGCCCACATCGACGAACTCGCCGCGCTGTCGGTCGAAGGCTTCGCCGAAGCGCAGGCCCGCGCCGCCGGAACCCAGGCGCGGCGCAGGCGGCGGCTGCTGGAGCTGCTGCTGACCGACCCCCAGCCACCGCACCGAATCCTGGAAGAAGCCGCCGCCGCGGCCCGCTGGAAATGGCCCCGCACCGTCATCGTCGCCGCGTTGCAACGCGCCGACCGGCACGAACCGCACAGCAACCCGCTGGCGCGGCGGGAAGCGCTCGTCGACCTCGAATGCGCCCAGCCGCACCTGCTGCTGCCCTGCACCGACGACCCGCCCGGCGACATCCCCTGGGAACAGCAGCTCACCGGCTGGCGGATGGTCATCGGGCCACCCGTGGAGATCTCGCAGGCACCGCACGCGCTGCGCTGGGCGCGGCGGCTGCTGGAACTGTCCAACGCGGGCGTCGTGCCGCACGAGCCGGTGCTGCACTGTAAGGACCACCTCTCCAGCCTGCTGCTGCTCAGCGACGAGAACCTCACCCGGCAGATCGTGCACACCCGGCTGGCGCCGCTGGAGCAGCTCAAGCCGAAGCAGCAGGTCCGGCTGGCCGAGACGCTGCTGGCGTGGTTGCAGACCCGCGGCGGCGCACCGGAAGTGGCCCAGCGGTTGCGCGTGCACCCGCAGACGGTGCGCTACCGCCTGCACCAGCTCGAAGACCTCTTCGGCGCGGACCTCAACGATCCGCAGGCGCGGTTCGAGCTGGAGATGGCGCTGCGGGCCGCCGGGCGGCTGCTGCCCTACGGCGCGCTCACCGAGGAGCACGCCGCCGGACCGGACCGGCGGGCCACCGCACCGATGCCGGCGCCCCCGGTGGCGCCGAACGGCGCCCGGAGCGCCGAAGGCGGCCCGACGTGAGCGCGGAGACGGCGAGCGCACCGGTGCGGCAGGCACCGGTGCTGCTGGCCCTCGCCGTGGCCGGGTTCGTCACGGCGCTGGACAACAACGTCGTCAACGTCGCGCTGCCCACCGTGCAGACCGAGCTCGGCGCGACCGTCCCGCAGCTGGAGTGGATCGTCAGCGGCTACGTGCTGGCCTTCGCGAGCCTGCTCATCGTCGGCGGCAGGCTCGCCGACCTGGCCGGGCGCAGGAGGATCCTGCTGATCGGGCTCGCCGCGCTGATCGTCACCTCCGTCGCGGCCGGGTTCGCGGAGTCCGCCGAAGTGCTGATCGCGGTGCGGTTCGCCCAGGGCGCCTCCGCCGCGCTGGTGATGCCCGCGTCGCTGGCGGTGCTCGCCGCCGACATCGACCGGGAGCACCGGGACCTCGCCGCGGGCATCTGGACGGCGTCGCTGGCGGTGGCGCTCGCGCTGGGGCCGGTGGTCGGCGGCGTGCTCACCGAACACCTGCACTGGAGCTGGATCTTCTTCCTGCACCTGCCCACCGGCCTGGTCACGATGGCGCTGGTGTGGTGGGGACTGCCCGACACCCGGCCGCGCACCGGGCGGATGCCGTTGCGGCACTTGGACCCCGCCGGGCTCGCACTGTCCACAGTGGTGCTCGCGGCGGGCAGTTTCGCGCTCGTGGAAGGGCAGAGCCTCGGGTTCGGCGCCCCGCTGATCATCGGCGCGGCGGCGGTGGCGGTGGCGGGCGTGCCGGTGCTGATCGCCGTGGAACGGCGGGTGGCGGAACCGATGCTGCGGTTGTCGCTGGTGCGCAACAGGGTCTTCGGCGGCGGCACCATCGCCCAAGTGCTGTGGGGCGTCGGGGTGAACGGCACGCTGCTCTACACCTCGCTGTTCCTGCAGGACGTGCTGGAGCTGTCGCCCAGCGCCGCCGGGCTGGTGTTCGTGCCGCTGGCGGGACTGCTGGTGCTGTGCGTGCCGCTGGTGCCGCCGCTGAGCGCCCGGTTCGGCGCGCGCTGGATCGTGACGACCGGGATGGCGCTGGTGGCGCTCGGGCTGTGGCTCCTGGCGCAGTCGGACGCGCAGAGCTCGGTGTGGGGGCTGATGCCGGGGCTGCTGTCCATCGGCGTCGGCTCGGCGCTGATCACGCCGTTGACCTCGGCGGTCCTGTCGGCGGCGCCGCCCGGCACGGCGGGCGTGGCCTCGGCCATGATCAGCGCCGCGCGGGAGGCGTCCGGGGTGCTCGGGGTCGCGATCGTCGGCGTCGTGCTCTCCGCGTGGAGCGGCGCCGCGCTCGCCGGCGGCGCCACCGCGGACGCCGCCTACACCAGCGGCTACTCGGCGGGCATGCGGATGGCGGCGGGGCTGGTGCTCGTCGGCGCGGTGGCCACCGCGTTCGCGCTCGCGCCCGAGCGCTCCACGCCCAAGCGCTCGGCGAACATCGGCCAGGCGCGGTGGAGCTCCCGCTCCCAGTAGGGCCAATCGTGCAAGCCGGGGCCGTAGAAGTCCTCGGTGACGGGAATGCCCAAGTCCTTGAGCCGCGAGGTCATCACCTGCGAGGTCGACAACGCGGCGGGCTCCAGCGGGTCGGGCAGCGAGCCGGGCTCGTCGAGCGGGCCGGGCAGCCCGTTGCCGCCGGACACCCAGAGCGCGGTGCCGCGCAACTCCTCGGCGTGGTCGAACGGGTTGCGCTGCGACCAGGTCCGGTGGTCCAGCACCTCGTCGCCCCACATCGCGAACGGGTTCTCGCCCTCCCGCACCAGAATCCCCTTGATCACACCGGGCACGGCGGGTTGCAGGGTGTTGAGCAGGCCGCTGAAGGAGGCCGCCGCCTGGAACAGTCCCGGATTCCGGAAGGCGTAGGCGAACGCCCCGTAGCCGCCGACCGACAGGCCCGCCACCGCGCGCCGCTGCCCCGCGCCGTAGTGGCGCTCCAGGATGCCGCGCAGCTCCCGCAGGTGGAACGCCTCCCAATCCGGCCCGCCCGCGCCGAAATCGCTCCAGCGGGTGTAGAAACCCGCGGGGCCGCCGCTGGGCAGGACGGTCAGCACGTCCTTGTCCGCCATGAACTCCCGCACGTCGGTGAACTCCGTCCACGCCCGGTAATCCGCGTCCTCGCAGCAACCGTGCAGCAGGTACAGCACCGGCCACGTCCGGTCCGGGTTCCGCGACCACCCCTCGGGCAGCAGCAACCGCACCGGCGCGCTGGTGCCCAACGCGGGTGAGTAGATCAGCAGGTCGACGGTGCGGTCGTCGAGCCGGTTCTCCTGCAGCACCCGCGCCCCGTCGGCCACCGCCGGCGCAGGCGGGCCGCCCCGCTCCGCCGCGAGCGGCGGCGCCGCCACCGACCCGCCGAGCAGCGCGGTGCTCACCACCACCGACCACGCCACCGGCCGCCGCAACCACCGTGCACTGCGCATGCGCTGCCCTTCGCCGAACCTCACGTCGGCGCCGCCCCGGCCGAAGCCGAGGCGGCGCCCTTTCCTTGCCGCACCGGGGTTTTCCGCCGCGCCCTGCGCACGACCGGGCCCTCCGGCCCGTCGCGCGCGACCTACAACGGCATGGTGCTGTGCTTCTTCGGAGGGACCTCCTGGCGCTTGTTCGCCAGCAGCCGCAACGCCCGGCTCAGCTGCGCGCGCGTCGCCGACGGGCGGATCACGGCGTCGACGTAGCCGCGTTCGGCCGCGACGTAGGGCGTGGCCAGCGTCGACCGGTACTCCTCGACGAGCTTCGCGCGCACCGCCTCCTCGGTGCCGTTCGCCGCGGCCTCCGCGAGCTCCCTGCGGTGCAGCAGGCTCACCGCGCCGGACGCGCCCATCACCGCGATCTCCGCCGTCGGCCACGCCAGGTTCACGTCCGCGCCCAAGTGCTTGGACCCCATCACCGCGTAGCCGCCGCCGTAGGCCTTGCGCACCACGACCGTCACCTTCGGCACCGTCGCCTCGGAGTACGCGTAGATCAGCTTCGCGCCGCGGCGGATGATGCCCCGGCGCTCCTGCTCCAGCCCCGGCAGGTAGCCCGGCACGTCGGCGAACGTGAGCAGCGGCAGGTTGAACGCGTCGCAGAAACGCACGAACCGCGCCGCCTTCTCCGAGGCGTCGATGTCGATGGTGCCGGCGTTGTGCAACGGCTGGTTCGCGACCACCCCCACGCTGCGCCCGTCGATCCGGCCGAACGCGCAGAGCATGCTGCGCCCGAACAACGGCTGCACTTCCAGGAAATCGCCCTCGTCGAGGACGAGTTCCAGCACCCGGCGCATGTCGTAGGCCTCGTGCGGCTCGTCCGGTACCAGCGCGTCCAGTTCGGCCGCGCGGCCCGGATCGCCGGCCGGCTCGTAGTCCGGCAGCGAATCCTGGTTGTTCGACGGCAGGAAACCCAGCAGCGTGCGGGCCCAGTCGATCGCGTCCGCCTCGTCCTCCGCCAAGTGGTGGGCGTTGCCGGAGAGCTCGCTGTTGATCTGCGCGCCGCCGAGCTCCTCCGCGCCGGTGCGCTGGCCCGTCACCGACCGCACCACCTCCGGCCCGGTGACGAACATGTGCGCGGTGCCGCGCACCATCACCGTGAAATCGGTGATCGCGGGCGAGTACACCGCGCCGCCCGCGCACGGCCCCATGATCAACGACAGTTGCGGGATCACACCCGAGGCCAGCGAATTGCGCCTGCCCAGTTCCGCGTAGTACGCCAGCGACACCACGCCCTCCTGGATGCGGGCGCCCCCGGAATCGTTGATGCCCACCATGGGACAGCCGATGCGCATCGCCAGGTCCATGACCTTGAGCACCTTCTCCCCGCACACCTCGCCCATGCTGCCGCCGAACACGGTGAAGTCCTGCGCGAACACGCACACCGGCCGCCCGTCCACGGTGCCGTGGCCGGTGACCACACCGTCGCCGTAGGGCCGCGGCTCCCCCGGTGCGTACGACGTCCCCCGGTGCGCGGCGAACTCGTCGAGCTCCACGAAGGAGTCCTCGTCGAGCAGCAGCGCGATGCGTTCGCGGGCGGTGAGCTTGCCCTTCGCGTGCTGCTTGATCCGCGCCCGCTGATCGGCCTCGTGCACCGCCTCACCGTGCCGCCGCCGCAGGTCCTCGATGCGTTCCGCCGTGCCGGTCATGCGCCCTCCCTGGTCAACCGCGGTGCTTCCAGGTCCAGGACCCGCGCGAGGTGCGCCGTGATGACGTCCACGTTCGGCGGGTCGATCATCGAGAGGTGGTTGCCGGGAACCCGGACCACGTCGAGCCCCGGGACGATCTCGTCCCAGCCCAGCGCCTCATCGGTGCGCAGGTAGCGGGGATCCAGCGTGGTCGTGGTGGTCTCCACCTCCTGCGCGCGGTAGAGCAGCACCCGGCCGTCGAACGGCTCCGGCCGGTACCGCTCCGCGATCCGGGCGTCCACATAGGACGTATATTGGTGGTGCAGCACGCCCGCGCCGATGCCGATGTCCGATGAGGACAGTGCCGCCATCACCCGCCGCATCTGCTCGTCCTCGTCGAGTTCCGCCATCTCCTGCCACGGCAGGTCCAGCGCCACCCCGTAGGTGCGCTCGACGTGCTCGGCGAACCGCTCGTAGCGGCGCAGCACCAGTTCCGCCTGCGTGGCGCCCGGATCGGGCAGCGGCAGGATGGTGTCGATCAGGGCGACGAACTCGACCCGCTCGCCCAGCGCCGCGAACCGGCGCGCCGTCTCGTAGGCGAGGCAACCGCCGAACGACCAGCCGCCCAACCGGTACGGGCCCTCCGGTTGCCGCTCGCGGATCAGCTCCACGTAGCGCTCGGCCTTGAGCTCCACCGTGCCCAGGTCGTCCAGCCGCTCCAAGCCGAAGCACGGCTGGTCCGCGCCGAGACCCGCCACCAGCGGCTGGTACACGCTGGTCGGCCCGCCCGCCGGGTGGAACAGGAACAGCGGGCGCCGCGCACCGGACTCGCGCAACGCGCGCACCGGCCCGTCCGCGCCCTCGAAGCGGTGTCGCAGCCGGTCGGCCATCGCCGCCACCGTCGGTGCCGCGAACAGCTCCGCCACCTCCTCGCGCGAGCCCAAGCGCTCCCCGATCCGCTCCGCGACCCGCTCGGCCTGCTCCGGCGTGCCGCCCAGCGCGGCGAACTCGTCGGTCACGCCGAACTCGACCGCGCCCAGCACCTGCGCCCACAGGTGCGCGAGCCAGCGCTCCGTCGCGTCCCGCGGGCCGATCGTCGTCGGCCCCGCGGCCTCCGGTGCGGCGCCGAGGTCCAACTCCGCCGCCAAGTGCCGGGCGAGCTCGTCCAGGTTCGCGCCGCGCAGCAGCAGCGCCGCCGGCAGCTGCACGCCGAAGTCGCGCTCCACCGCGTTGCGGGCCCGGGTCGCCATCAGCGAGTCCAACCCGAGCATCGTCAACGGCGTCCGCGGATCCAGCTCTTCCGCCGCACCGCCCAGGATTCCGGCGATCTCACCCACCAGGTGCTCGGTGACGGCCCGCACCGCGGCGGCCGGATCGTCCGGCAAGGCGGCCACGTCGAACCTGCTCTCCGCGCCGCGCGCCGCGGTCGTCAGCAGCGGCCCGAACACGGGCCTGGAGCGCAGCGCCGGGAAGTGCTCCACCGCCCGGTCCGCGTCGAACCGCACCACCGCGGTCTGCGCCCGGCCCGACTTGAGCACCGCCTCCCACGCCTCCAGGCCCTCCGCCGGGCGCAGCGGGTCCAGCACCGCCGCCAACGGGGACGTGGTCGCGCCGCCGACCTCGCTCCACGGGCCCCACTGGATCGTCTCCGCCGCCAGCCCCTGCTCGCGACGCGCCCGCACCAGCTCGTCCACCCAGCCGTTCGCGGCGGCGTAGGCGGCCTGACCGGGCGAGCCGAGCAGCGCCGCCGCCGAGGAGAACACCACCCACCAGTCCAGCTCCAGGTGCGCGGTGGCCTCGTGCAACCGCCACGCGCCGCGCGCCTTCGGCCGCCACACCTCGGCCATCGCGTCCTCGTCCAGCTGCGCGATCGGCCCGTCCCGCAGCACCCCGGCGGCGTGCACCGCGCCGTGCAGCGGCATCCCGCCCTCGGTGGCGGCGGCGACCAGCCGCTCGGCGACTCCCTTCGCCGCGACGTCACCGCCGACGACGCGGACCTCGACGCCCGCGTCCTCCCAGCGCGCGATCTCGGCCGCGGCCGCCGCCGACGGGGCGCTGCGACCGCCCAGCACGACCCGGCGCGCACCGCGTTCCACGAGCCGGCCCGCGACCGCGCGGCCCAGACCGCCGAGCCCGCCGGTGATCACGTAGGCGCCGGGGCGCACCACACGACCGGGACGCGGGCGGACCGGTTCGGCCCGGTGCAGCCGCGCCACCGTCCGCTCGGTGCCGCGCCAGCGGACCTCGTCCTCCGGGGAGTCGGCGAGCAGTTCCGCCGCCAGCGACGCGGGCACCGCGCCGTCCGAATCCACCAGCGACGCCCGCAACTCCGGGTGTTCCAGCGCCAGCACCCGGATCAGCGAGCGCAGCCCCCAACCCGCGGGGTCCGATGTGGACATCCACAGCCGGACTCCCGCGTCCCGCGCGACCAGTTCGCGCACCACCCCGGCCACCACGAGCACGTGCTGCCTGCGGCGCCCCACCGGCCCGCTCTCCCCGTCGACCGCCAGCACCACGCCGCGCGGCGGGTGCTCGGCGTCCCCGGCGAGCAGGTCGAGCCCGGTTCCGGGCCTGCGGGCGTTGCCGTGCACCACGCGCTGCCCGGCGTCGCGCAACGCCCCGGCGACCTGGTCTCCGTCGCCGAGCACCAGCCAGCTGCCCGCACGCGCACCGGCGCTCGGCGGCAGCTGCGCCGACTCCCAGCGCAACTCCAGGAAGGCCTCCTCGAGCGGTCGCGGCGGGGCTTGCAGGGCACGGGCGCGGACCTCGGCGATCTCCAGCACCGGATCGCCCGCCACGTCGGTGACCAGCACCGATCCGACCGGTTCCGCTCCACCCGCGAGCAGCCGCGCGTGGCAGCGCACCTCGTCGGGCACCGCGCGCAGCACCCGCACGCCCCGCAGTTCGACCGGAACACCGATGCCGGTGCCGTCCGGCTCGACACCGCCGCCGGGGCCGATGCCCGCGGCGATCAGGGCTTGCAGGCAGGCGTCGACCAGCGCCGGGTGCGCGGTGAACCGCTCCGCGTCGTCGGCCTCGGCGGGCAGCGCGACCTCGGCGACCGCGACTCCCCCGGCCGCCCGCGCCGCGCGCACGCCCCGGAACGCCGGGCCGTAGTGCTGACCGGCCGCGCGCAGGAACCCGTAGAGCTCGACCGGATCACCGTCCACATCGGACTCCACTGCGGGCCGGTCCTGCCCGGCCCGGCTCAGCACGGCCGCCGCGTGGCAGGTCCAGCTCCCGGCGAGCGACCGGGTGTGCACCTCCACGCGCGCCGACCAGGCGTCGTCCGGCCGGAACGTGGTCGTGACCGGCACCGACGCCGCCAGCGGCAGCACCCGGTGCAGCTCCAGCGACTCCACGCTCAGCTGGACCGGTTCGACGTCGAGCACCTCGGCCGCCGCCGCCAACACCATCTCCAGGTACCCGGTGGCGGGCAGCACCGGCGTGTCGTGCACCCGGTGGTCCGCCAGCCACGGCAGCCGCTCGACACCGACGTCCCCGCGCCACGCGCAGCCGCCGTCGGGCAGGTCCACCCGCGCCCCGAGCAGCGGATGCCCCGGCAACGCGGGCGTCGAATCCCGCGCCACCCAATGGGATTCGTGCTGCCAGGACGGCAACGGCAGATCCACCAGCCTGCCGCGCCGGTACGCGGTCGGCGGGACCCGTCCCGCGGCGTGCAGCTCGGCGAGCGCCGAGCGGAAGGTCACGGTGTCGTCAGTGCCGCGGCGGCCGGTGAACACCACCACCGGATCCACCACGCCCGCCGCGGTCAGCGTCTCCTCGATCGCCGACGCCGCCACCGGATGCGGCGCCAACTCCACCACCGCGTCGAAACCGGCCTCCGCGGCGGCGCGCACCGCCTGCTCGAACAGCACCGGGCTGCGCAGGTTGCGCACCCAGTACCCGGCGTCGAACGCGGGCGCCGCGGCGGGATCCACCGTGCTGAACACCGCCGTGGCCGGTTCGCGCGGAGCGAGCCCGGACAGCTCCTCCCGCAGCCGGGCCAGCACGCCGTCCACCGCCGAGGTGTGGCCCGCGCCCGCGACACCGAGCGCGCGGGCCATCCGGCCGTCCCGCTCGACGTGCGACACCGCGCGCGCCACCTCATCGGCGGGGCCCGCGATCGTGCAGCGGCGCGGCGCCGCGCGCACGGCGACGGTCACGCCGGAGAACAGCCGCGACAGCTCCGCGGCCTCCGCCTCCGTCGCCTCCACGGCCGCCATCGCCCCGGCACCGGAAGAGTCCACTTCGGACAGCAAGCCGGACCGGGCGATCATCACCCGCAGCCCGTCGGAAACGTCCAACGCACCGGACACGACCGCCGCCGCCACCTCACCGAGCGAATGCCCGATCACCGCGGCCGGTTCCACGCCGTGCGCGCGCCACATCGCGGCGTAGGCGACCTGCAGGCCGAACAGCACCAGCTGCGTGCGCCGCACATCCCCCGCTCCGTCGTCGTCGAGCAGCGTCGCGCGCAGCGAAAACCCGCAGCGCGCCCGGTAATCCGGGTCGAGCCGGTCGACCTCGGCGGCGAACACCGGCTCGTCCGCCAGCAACTCGCGGGCCATGCCCGTCCACTGCGACCCGTAACCCGAGAAGACCCACACGACGCCCTTCGCCCGGGGCGCCCCGCGGCCACGCACGCCACCGGTGCCCGCCGCGAGGCCGCGCAGACCCGCCACCAGCTCGTCCCGGCCGCGGCCCACGACCACTCCGCGCTCCGCGTGCCGGGCGCGCCGCCAGGTCAAGGTGTGGCCGACGTCGTTGAGCGACGCCGCACGCCCCACCGGTGTGTCCAGCCAGTCCGCCAGATCCGCCGCCGCACGGCGCAACCGGTCGTCGGTGGCGCCGGACACGAGCAGGGAATGCACCCCCGGGCCGTCCGGTTCGCGGCGCCGCGACGGCATCCGCCGCCACCCCTCCAGCACCACGTGGGCGTTGGTGCCGCCGAACCCGAACCCGGACACCCCGGCACGGGCCGCGCCGGAGTACTTCGGCCAATTCCGCGGCTGCGCCACCACTTCCAGCTTCGCCTGCTCGAACGGGATGTGCGGATTCGGATTCGCGTAGTGCAGGCTCGCGGGCAACCGGCCGTGGTGCATCGACAGCACCACCTTGATCAACCCGGCGATGCCCGCCGCCGCCTCCAGGTGCCCCAGGTTCGTCTTCGCCGACCCGAGCAGCAGCGGACGCTCCTGCCCGCGACCGCCCGCGAACACCGCGCGCAACCCCTCGGCCTCGATCGGATCCCCGAGCAACGTGCCCGTCCCGTGCGCCTCGACGTAATCCACCACCGACGGATCAAGATCGGCGTGCGCGTACGCCCGGCGCAGCAACTCGGCCTGCGCCGCCGGATTCGGCGCCATCAGACCGTTGGACCGCCCATCGGAGTTCACCGCCGAACCCCGCACCACCGCCAGAATCCGGTCGCCGTCCCGGTTCGCGTCCGCCAAGCGCTTGAGCACGACCACGCCGCACCCCTCACCGCGCACGATGCCGTCGGCCGCGCCGTCGAACGCCTTGCACCGGCCGTCGCCCGCCAGCGCGCCCGCCCGGTGGAAGTTCGCCGTGATCGCCGGGGACAGCAGCAGGTTCACGCCCCCGGCCAGCGCCACCCGGCTCTCCCCCGAACGCAGGCTCGCGCACGCCTGGTGCACCGCGACCAGCGACGACGAGCAGGCCGCGTCCACCGCCATGCTCGGCCCGCGCAGGTCCAAGAAGTACGACAACCGGTTCGCCACGATGGACATCGCCGCCCCGGTCCCCGTCCAGGCGTCCACCGCCCGCAGCTCGCGCGTCGTCAACGCGCCGTACTCCGTCGACGACACCCCGACGAACACGCCCGTCGCGCTACCGCGCAGCGCCGACGGAACGACCCCGGCGTGCTCCAACGCCTCCCACGCGACCTCCAGCAGCAGTCGCTGCTGCGGATCCATCACCGCCGCCTCCGTCGGGGAGACCTCGAAGAACTCGGCGTCGAACTCGTCCACGCCGTCGAGGAAACCGCCCGCCCGCGGCAACTTCGCCAACGCCGGGTCGGCCCCGGCGAACCGCTCCCAGCGCCCCTCCGGCACCTCGCCGATGCCGTGCGCGCCGGACGACAGCAGATCCCAATAGCCCTGCGGCCCCCGAGCGCCGGGGAACCGGCACCCCACGCCGACCACCGCGATCGGCGCATCCGGCTCCGGATCGCGCGGACGGGGCAGCACATCCGGCTCCTCGTCGCCCGCGCCCGCCGACAACGCGTCCACGAGCCGATCGATCGTCGGGTGCTCCCACAGCAGCGTCGGCGGCAACCGGCGCCCCACCAGGTCCTGCACCTGACCCGCCAGCGACACCGCCTGCCGCGACGACAACCCGAACTCCTGGAACGGGCGATCGGTCACGACCTCGCCCGCCCCGATCCCCAGCAACTCGGCGATCCAGCCCACCAGCCGATCGCGGATCTCGGCGCGATCAGGCATGCGCGGCCTCCAAGTAGCGCTCCCGGCACAGCCTGCGCGCGACCTTGCCGCTGGACGTGCGCGGCACCACGTCCGGCTCCACCAGCATCAAGTCCGACACCACCACGCCGTGCTCGGCCGACACCGCAGCGCACACCATCCGCGTGATCTCGTGCTGATCGCGGTCGGCCTCCGAGACGCGGCGGGAGAACTCGGCGACGACCACCAGCCGCTCGCCGTCCTCACCGGTGGTGGAGAACGCGGCGCTGTGGTGCTTGCGCAGCGCGGGATGCGCCTGCTCCACGGTGAGCTCCACGTCCTGCGGGTAGTGGTTGCGGCCGTCGATGATGATCACGTCCTTCATCCGGCCGGTGATGAACAGCTCCCCGTCGTGGATCGCGCCGAGATCACCGGTGCGCAGCCAGTCCGCCGCGGGCAGTTCCGCGGGAGCGCCGACGAGCTCGGCGTGGAAGGTCTCCTGGTCGTCGCGGCCCCAATAGCCCTGGCCGGTGTTCGGGCCGCGCACCCAGATCTCGCCCACCGCCCCGTCCGGCAGCACCGACCTCGAAGCCGGGTCCACCACCACGATCCGCTGCCCCACCGGACGACCGCAGGACACCAGTTCGTTGACCACGTCCACCGGGTCCTGCGGTGGTTCCGCCCGGCCCAGCGCCAGCTGCTCCCGGCCGAATCGGGCGACCTTCGGCTCCGCGCCGGACCCGGTCACCGAGACGAACACGGTCGCCTCCGCCAGCCCGTAGGAGCAGCGGTGCGTCTCCGGGCGCAGCCCGCAGTCGGCGAACGCGGCGTTGAACCGCTGCAACGTCGCCGGCCGCACCGGCTCGCTGCCGTTGATCAACGAGATCACGTCGTCCAGGCGCAGCCACGCCTTCTCGTCCTCGCCGACGCGCGCCGCGCAGAAGTCGTAGGCGAAGTTCGGCGCCGCGCTGATCGCGCCCGGATGGTCCGAGAGCAACCGCAGCCAGCGACCGGGCCGCTGCAGGAACGCCACCGGATCCATCAGCACCGACGGGATCGACCCGACCAGCGGAGCCGCCACCGACAGCACCAGCCCCATGTCGTGGAACAGCGGCAACCAGCTCACCGACACCGCGTCCGGTTCCGTCCCGCCGTAGGCCTCCAGCGCCTGCCGCGCGTTGGCCAGCACGTTCGCGTGCGTCAGCTCGACACCGGCGGGGACCCGGGTCGACCCCGAGGTGTACTGGAGGTACGCCAAGTCGTCCGGGCCGATCTCCGGGCGCCGGTAGTCGTCGGCGAGCGCCGCGGGCAGCGTCTCCACCGCCGCGCAGTGGCGCGCCGCACCACCGCGGATCATCTCCCGCACCTGGTCGAACGAGCCCTTCGAGGTCAGCGCGCAACTCGGGGAGCAGCTGTCCAGCACGCGCTCCAGGCGGTCGGTGTGGCCCGGCAGGTCGGGGGTGAACAGCGGGACCGCGATCAACCCGGCGTGCACCGCGCCGAGGAAACCGACCACGTACTCCAAGCCCTGCGGCGCCATGATCGCCACCCGGTCACCCGGCTCGCAGCGGGCCTGCAGCCAGGCCGCCACCGCCCGCACCCGCTGGTGCAGCTCGAACCAGGACAACGACCACGCCACGCCGTCCCGGCTGGTGTCGAAGTCGACGAAGGTGAGGGCGATCTCGTCGCCCGACTCCTGCGCCGCCGCCACCAGCGGATCCGTCAGCAGCCGGGCCGCGTGGTCGGTGAACGGATCATCGGCCCTCGTCAGCATGAGAACTCCCTTCGCAAGATGTCCGGGATTCGACGCCGGCGGGAGGCGGACACCACCGCCCGACTTCACCGGCGAGCAAGTGAACAGAAATTGTCACGCGAGTTCCGCAGTGTCAAGGAACGACCATTCACCACCCGCACGGAGTCATTCATAGCGAACCCGCGTGACCATTTACGGGAGGATCATTATCACGACCGTGACAATCATCGATGACATCCGAAGCGGAGCCACTCAGCGCGAAATCCTCGTCACGCCGACACCCTGACCAGGTCATACACAAGTTCATACCAGATCAAGCAGCCGGGTCGATTACTCCCATCAGAGTATTGCCAAATCGTACCGGGTATTTCACATTCACATCGCAGAACAGCGCGCTCGAAGCGTTTCCGGCACCATTCCCCGAGTTTCCCGAATCCGGCGGAAGGCCGGAAAACCGGCGGTGCCTCGTTTCACCACGACGCCCGATCCGGACGCTTCGAGGAGCATCAACGGAGATCGCTCGAATGAGCTGGAGGAACGCACGTTGACTTCGAACCGCCGCACCCGCCGAATGCGGGCCGCCACCGGAGCCGCGCTCGCCGCGGCCGTGCTGGCGGTCCTGGCCGCCCAGCCGGTGCAGGCCGCAGCCCCCGGCAACCCCGACACCGGCAGCCCCGCGGCAGGACCGCTCGGCGCCGACCTGCCGCCCGGCCCGTTCGACGACTCCTTCTACCTCCCCCCGCCCGCACCACCGCAAGGACGGCCCGGCGACATCATCCGGTGGCGGCCCGCGTTCCCCGGCAGCAACGCCGCCAACGCCGACGCCTGGCAGGTGATGTACCTGTCCACCGACGCCCGGGGCGAGCGCAACACCGTCGTCGGCACGATCCTCGTCCCCAAGGGGGTCGACGCCGCCCAGGCGCACATCGTCGGATTCGGGCCGGGCACCCAAGGCCCCGCGTTCAAGTGCGCCCCGTCCAAAGCGATGGAACGCGGCACCCTCTACGACCAGCCCGCCATCAACGACGCGCTCTCCGCCGGCTACGCCGTCGCCCTCACCGACTACGAGGGATACGCGCCCGGCGAAGCCAACAAGCCCACCTACATCGTCGGCCGCTCCGAAGGACCCGCGCTGCTCGACGCGGTCCGCGCGGCGCAGCGCCTCCCGCAGGCCGGACTGTCGCCCGACGCCCAGGTCGCCCTCCAGGGCTACTCGCAAGGCGGCGGAGCCGTCATGTGGGCCGGGGAGATGCAGCCGGACTACGCGCCCGAACTCGACCTCGTCGGAGTCGCGGGCGGCGGCGTTCCCGCCGACCTCAACGAAGTGGCCGCGGGCCTCGACGGCTACGTCGGCTTCGGCTTCCTCGCGTTCGCCGCCACCGGCCTGGACTTCAGCTACCCCGACCTGGCGCTGGACTCCTACCTCAACGAGACCGGCCGGGCCGACCTCGCCGACGCCCGCGAGAACGACTGCGTGGTGGAGCTGCTCGCCAAGTACCCGTTCAAGAAGATCAGCGACTACACCCACACCGACCCGCTGCCCACCGCGGAATGGCAGCAGCGCCTCGCGGAGAACAAGCTCGGCCAGGGCCGCATCAACGCACCCGTGTTCCAGTACCACGCCACCACCGACGAGATCGTCAACACGCCGCAAGCCGAGGCGCTGCGCTCCACCTACTGCGCCAAAGGCATGGACGTGACCTGGAAGACCTACCCCAGCGACCACCTCACCGGCATCTTCGCCGGCAACGCCGACGCCGGGCGGTTCCTCGCCGACCGCTTCGCCGGAAAACCCACCACCCCCAACTGCTGACCGCGCACGTGGCGGGGATCCGGCCGCACCGGACCCCGCCACCCGCGTCCTTACCGCTGAGGTTCCGCCACCCGACCCCGACTCAGGCCAAGACCGATCCGCGAATTCTTAGACTTAAGGTTAACTCCAGGGCTACCGTGGAAGGCATGTCGAAACTCCCGCAGCTGCTCACCATCGGCGAAGTCGCCCACCGCAGCGGAGTCGCCCAGACCGCTCTGCGGTTCTACGAGCAACGCGGCCTCATCACCTCCACCCGGACCAGCGGCAACCAACGCCGCTACGAACGCGCCGTGCTGCGCAGGCTCGCGTTCATCCGCGCCGCGCAACGCGTCGGGCTCAGCCTCGAACAGGTCGCCGACGCGCTCTCCACGCTGCCCACCGACCACGCGCCCACCAAAGCCGACTGGACCCGGCTGTCCCGGTCCTGGCGCGACGAACTCGACGCCCGCATCGACGGGCTGCAACGGCTCCGGGACCGGCTCAGCGGCTGCATCGGCTGCGGCTGCCTGTCCCTGCGCACCTGCTCGCTGAACAACGCCGACGACCAGATGGCCGACTACGGACCGGGCTCCCCGCTGCTCACACCGTCCGGAGAACGCGGATGAGCACCGGTGTGACCGGCTCCTACCCGTGCTGCTCGGCCCAGCTGTAGAACATCTCCGGACGACCGACTCCGCCGTAGCGCGGATCGCGGCGCGCCATGCCGTTGTCGACGAGGTACTCCAGGTAGCGGCGCGCAGTCACCCTCGACACACCGGCCAGCTCCCCCACCGCGCCCGCGGCAGCGCCCTCCCGGTGCGCGCGCAACGCCGACACCACGGCGGCCAGCGTCTCCTCCCCCATGCCCTTCGGCAACGACGCGCGATCCACCCCGCGCAACGTGGAGAACGCCCGGTCGATCTCGCTCTGCCCGCTGGCCTCCCGATCATGGCCGAGGCTCTGGCGGAACCGCGCGTAGTGCTCCAGCTTCTCCCGCATCGCGGCGAACGTGAACGGTTTCAGCAAGTACTGCACCACACCGCTGGCGACCGACGCGCGCACCACCTTCAAGTCCCGCGCGGAGGTCACCGCGATCACGTCGGCGTTGCTGCCCGCGTTGCGCAACGCCCGCGCCACCGCCAACCCGTCCATGTCCGGCAACCGCAGATCCAGCAGCACCAGATCCACGTGGGTGTGGTCCAGGAACCGCAACGCGTCCTGCCCGGTGCGCGCACGGCCCGCGACCTCGAAACCGTCCACCCGGTTCACGTACATCTCATGGGCCTCACCGGCCACCGGGTCGTCCTCCACGACCAGCACCGAGATCACGAGGTCACCTCGGGCAGCGGGATCCGCACCGTGAACACCGCCCCCGGCCCACCGGTGACGCGCACCGAGCCGCCGTAGCGGCGCGCGCTGCGCCCCACCAGCGCCAGCCCCAGACCGCGCCCCGACCGCTTCGTGGACCAGCCGCGTTCGAACACCGCCCCGGTCGCCGCCGCAGGCACCCCCGGCCCGTTGTCGGACACCACGACCAGCAGCTGGTCCGCCTCGGAGCGCACGCTGACCTCGACCCGCGGCGACGGGACCTCCTGCGTCGCCTCCACCGCGTTGTCGATCAAGTTGCCCAGGATCGTCACCAGGTCCCGCGAACTGACCCGCTCCACCGCGCGATCATCGACCTCACTGTCCTCGGACAGCACTACCTCCACACCCCGCTCCCGCGCCTCCGCGCTCTTGCCCAGCAGGACCGCCGCCAGCACCGGCTCACCCACGGCACCCACGACCCGATCGGTGAGCTGCTGCGCCAGCTCCAGCTCCGAGGTGGCGAACGCGACGGCCTCCTCGACGCGGCCCAGTTCGATCAGCGACACGACCGCGTGCAACCGGTTCGCCGACTCGTGCGCCTGCGAGCGCAACGACTCCGAGAACCCGCGCATCGAATCCAGCTCGCCCGTCAACGCCTGCAGCTCGGTGTGGTCCCGCAACGTCACGACGCTGCCCAAGTCCCGGCCACCGCTGCGCACGGCGGAAACGTTGACCAGCAGCACCCGATCATCGGTCACGTGCACCTCGTCGCGCACCGGACTCCGCGAGGCGAGCGTGTCCACCAACGACTCCGGAAAACCCAGGTCCGCGGGACGCGCGCCCTCCGCCTCGGCCGGATCCAACCCCATCAGCTCGGCCGCCCCATCGTTGCACAGCGTCACCGCACCCGACGGCGCCACCAGCAGCAACCCCTCGCGGACCGCGTGCAGGATGGCCTCGTGGTACTCGTACATGCGGCTCAGCTCCGCCGGGGCCAGCCCGTGCGTGTGCCTGCGCAACCGCCCCGCCACCAGGTAGCTCGCCAGCCCGCCGAACAGCAGCGCGACAGCACCGACCCCGGCCAACACGAGGATCTGCCCGTTCAGCTCGGCCGTCAGCACCCGCACTGTGATGCCCACCGACACCAACGCCCGCACCCGGCCCGACTCGTCGAACACCGGCGCGACGACGCGCACCGACGGGCCGAGCGTGCCCGCGTAGGTCTCGGTGAGCAGCCGTCCCTGCTGCGCCTGCCCGATGTTGCCCAGGAACCGCTTGCCGATCAGCGCCGGATTCGGATGGGTGTAGCGGATGCCCGACGGGTCCATGATCGTGATGAAGCCGACGCCGGTGGCCGACCGGACCCGCTCCGCCAACGGCTGCAAGGTCCGCGACGGATCACGCTGAGCCAGCGAGCCACTCACTTCGGGTGATACCGCGAGCGTGTTCGCCACCCCGGCGACCTCCTCGGCCGCCGCGTGCTCGGTGCGCCGCTGCGCATCCAGGTACCCGAGCACCACACCCGCCAGCACCACCACGGCCACGACCACCACTTGCAGGACGAACAGCCGCGCGGCGAGGCTCGGTCGCCCGATTCGACGGAAATACGACATGGCGTTGTTGTTGCCCCCGCATGAACTCAATGAACACAACCGTGACGGTCACCACCTGTGAGTCCGATAGTCTCCCCGACGTACTCGTGACCCAAGACACGACCGAATGAGTGATCGCCGACCCCCGTGATCGGTACATCGCAGTAGGAGTTGACCGTGCCAAGCAAAGACGCTGCACCCGAGGCCGCCGGTGCACCGCCGAAGAAGCGGGACCGCACCCACTTCCTCTACATCTTCGTCATCGTGGCGGTCCTGGCCGGCATCGCGGTCGGATTCGCCTTCCCCGACTTCGCCACCGCGCTGAAACCCCTGGGCACCGGCTTCGTCAACCTCATCAAGATGATGATCTCGCCGGTCATCTTCTGCACCATCGTGCTCGGCGTCGGCAGCGTTCGGCAGGCCGCGAAGGTCGGCAAGGTCGGTGGACTCGCGCTCGGCTACTTCATGGTGATGTCGCTGGTGGCGCTCGTCGTGGGCCTCCTGGTCGGCAACGTGCTGCACCCCGGCGAAGGCCTGCAGCTGACCGAAGAGCTGCGCAACAGCGGAACCGAACAGGCTCCCGCCGAAGCCGAAGGGCTCAGCGGATTCCTGATCGGGATCATCCCGAACACCCTGGTCTCCGCCCTCACCGAAGGCGAAGTGCTGCAGACCCTCCTGGTGGCGCTGCTGGCCGGATTCGCCCTGCAGTCCCTCGGCGACAAGGGCGCCCCGATCCTGCGCGGCATCGAGCACATCCAGCGGCTCGTGTTCAAGATCCTCGCCATGGTCATGTGGGTGGCCCCGATCGGCGCGTTCGGCGCCATCGCGGCCGTGGTCGGCGCGACCGGCGTGGACGCCCTCAAGGGCCTCGGCGTCATCATGGGCGGCTTCTACATCACCTGCGTGCTGTTCATCTTCCTCGTGCTGGGGCCGCTGCTGTGGGCCTTCGCGCGGGTCAACGTGTTCAAGCTCCTCGGCTACCTCGGCCGGGAGTTCCTGCTGATCCTGTCCACCTCCTCGTCGGAGGCGGCGCTGCCGCGGCTGATCGCGAAGATGGAGCACCTCGGCGTCAGCAAGCCGGTCGTGGGCATCACGGTGCCGACCGGGTACTCGTTCAACCTCGACGGCACCGCGATCTACCTGACGATGGCATCGCTGTTCATCGCTTCGGCGATGGGCCAGCCGCTGTCGATCGGCGAGCAGATCTCGCTGCTGGTGTTCATGATCATCGCGTCGAAGGGCGCGGCGGGCGTGAGCGGTGCAGGCTTGGCGACGCTGGCCGGTGGCCTGCAATCGCACCGCCCGGAACTCGTGGACGGCGTCGGCCTCATCGTCGGCATCGACCGCTTCATGTCCGAAGCCCGCGCGCTGACGAACTTCGCGGGCAACGCGATCGCCACCGTCATCATCGGCTCCTGGACCAAGGAGATCGACCGCGAGCAGATGCAACGGGTGTTCAACAAGGAAGACCCGTTCAACGAGCAGAGCTTCCTCGACGAGGAGGACACCTCGGCGGCCGAGAAGCCCGGCAAGGAACCCGCCGCGGCGACCCAGTAACGAGGAGCACGGACAACAGCAGCGGGCGCGCCGCGACGGCCCGCGCCGAGACAGGAGTCGAAGATGCACCGAGCAGTGCTGAGCCTGCTGATCACCCTCGGCGCGGTAGCCGCCACCGGCGCGCCCGCCCACGCCACCACCGCACCGGACCGGCCGCTGCCGCGCACCGGCTGCGGCGACACCCCCGGCATCGAACCCGGCACCACCGCCCGCCAGGAGATCACCTCCGGCGGCCGGACGCGGGAATACCTCGTGCACGTGCCGCAGAACTACGACCCGGAACGGCCCACGCCGGTGGCGCTGTCCTTCCACGGACACACCCGCAGCGCCGAATACCAGGAAGAGCTGTCCGGGTTCTCCGAACTGGACGCCATCGCCGTCTACCCGCAAGGCCTCGTCGGCACCGACGGCGGCACGGCGTGGGAAGGCGCGCCCTACTCCGCGGACGCCGACGACGTCCGGTTCACCAGCGACCTGCTCGACCAGGTGGAGGACGACCTCTGCGTGGACCCGGACCGCATCTACGCGGCGGGCAAGTCCAACGGCGGCGGCTTCACCGAAGTGCTCGCCTGCCGCCTCGGCGACCGCATCGCCGCGTTCGCACCCGTCGCCGGCGCCTACTACCCGCAGAGCGGTGCATGCCGGCCGTCCGAACCGGTGCCGATGATCTCCTTCCACGGCACCGCCGACGACACCATCCCCTACGACGGCGACCCGGACAAAGGCCTGCCCGCGATCCCCGACTGGCTCGGCGAATGGGCCGAACATGACGAGTGCGACGCGGACCCGATCACCGAACACCCGCAGCCGCAGGTCACCCGCCAGCACTGGACCGACTGCGCGGACCGGGGCGCGCTGGTGCACTACCGGATCGACGAACTCGGCCACGACTGGCCGAGCCGCTCGTCCAACCCCGACTCCGACAAGCCCACCGTGATCGAAGCGACCCCGCTGATCTGGGAGTTCTTCCAAGACCACCCGCTGAACGCCTGACGGGTGCCCACGACGTCGCCTGGCTGCTGTTCACATCCCCGTCACAGCAGCCAGGCGATTCCTCCCGCGGCGGCCAACGCCGCCAGCACGCCCAGCACCACCGCCATCACCCGCGTCGTCCGCCACATCGCGACGACACCGCCGACGAGGAAACCGGCCACGGCCAGCAGCACGATCGGCCCCAGGTTCTGCATCTAGAGCGCGCCCTTCGTCGACGGAACCACGCCCGCGAACCGCGGATCCGGCTCGGTCGCCGCGCGCAACGCTCGTGCGATCGCCTTGAACTGGGCCTCGGCGATGTGGTGCGGGTCGCGGCCGTGGATCACCCGCACGTGCAAGTTGATCTGCGAGTGGAACGCCAGCGACTCGAACACGTGCCGGTTCAGCACGAACGGGTAGTTCCCGCCGATGGTGAACGAGTTGTACTGCTCCGGTTCCCCGGTGAGCACGCAGTAGGAACGGCCGGACACGTCGACCGCGGCGTGCGCCAAGGTCTCGTCCATCGGGATCCACGCGTCGCCGAACCGGCGGATGCCCTTCTTGTCGCCCAGCGCCTGCCGCAGCGCCTGGCCCAGCACGATCGCCGTGTCCTCCACCGTGTGGTGCGCGTCGATGTCGATGTCACCGGACGCCTTGACGTTCAGGTCGAACGCGGCGTGCGTGCCCAGCGCGGTGAGCATGTGGTCGTAGAACGGCACCGTCGTATCGACGTCGACCTTCCCGGTGCCGTCGAGGTCGAGCTCCACCAGCACGGAGGACTCCTTCGTGCTGCGTTCCACCCGCCCGACCCGGGTGCCCGGCGCGAACGCCGCCTCGGTCGCTGTCATCGCACGCTCTCCTCACTTGCCGCGTCCACCAGCGCCTTGCCCGCCGCCAGGAACGCGTCGTTCTCCTCCGGGGTACCGATGGTGACCCGCAGATGTCCGGCGATGCCGACGTCGCGGATCAACACCCCCGCGTCCAGGTAGCGCCGCCACGCGGCGTGCGCGTCCTCGAAACGCCCGAACAGCACGAAGTTGGCGTCGCTGCGCACCGGGGAGAACCCCATGCCGCGCAACGCCTCCACCACTCGGTTCCGCTCGTCGACCAAGGCCTGCACCGAGCCCAGCGTCGCCTTCGCGTGCCGCAGCGCGGCCCGCGCCGCGGCCTGGGTCAACGCCGAGAGGTGGTACGGCAGGCGCACCAGCAGCAGCGCGTCGATCATCGCGGGCGCCGCCGCCAGATATCCGAGCCTGCCGCCTGCGAAGGCGAACGCCTTGCTCATGGTGCGGCTCACGATCAGCTTCGCCGGGTACTCGTCGATCAGGCCGACCGCGCTCGGCTCGTCGCAGAACTCCACGTAGGCCTCGTCGACGACCACGATCCCCGGCGCCGCGTCCAGCACCGCGCGCAGGTCCTGCAGCGACACCGCCTGGCCCGTCGGATTGTTGGGACTCGTCACGAAAACCACGTCCGGACGGCGCTCCGCGACGATCGACGCCGCCTGCGGACCGTCCAAGCTGAAGTCCGCGCGCCGCGGCGCCGGCAACCACTCCGTGCGCGTTCCCGCCGACAGGATCGGGTGCATCGAGTACGACGGCTCGAAGCCCAACGCGCTGCGGCCCGGCCCGCCGAACGCCTGCAACACCTGCTGCAGCACCTCGTTCGAACCGTTCGCGGCCCACACGTTGCGATGCGAGACGGTCACCCCGGTGGCGCCGCTCAAGTAGGCGGCCAAGTCCTCCCGCAGCGCCACCGCGTCCCGGTCCGGGTAGCGGTGCAAGGACTCCGCGACGGCCCGAACCGACTCGGCCACCTCGGCCACCAGCTCCGGCGGTGGCGGGTACGGGTTCTCGTTGGTGTTCAACCGCACCGGCACGTCCAGCTGCGGGGCGCCGTACGGGCTGCGGCCGCGCAGGTCGTCGCGCAGCGGCAGGTCGGTCAGCGCCACGTCGGCGCCGAGCACGTCATTCATGGTTCTCTCTTCGCGGTGTGGATCAGCGGTCGAGGCCGGACGGGAAGCGGGCCGTGACGGCCTGCCCGTGCGCCGGGAGGTCTTCGGCGTCGGCCAGCGCGACGACCTCGCCCGCGACGTCCCGCAACGCCTGCTCGTCGTAGGAGATGACGTGGATGCCGCGCAGGAAGCTCTGCACGCTCAGCCCCGAGGAGTGCCGTGCGCAGCCGCCGGTGGGCAGCACGTGGTTCGAACCGGCGCAGTAGTCGCCGAGCGAGACCGGCGCGTGCGGGCCGACGAAGATCGCGCCCGCGTTGCGCACCCGCGCGGCCACCGACTCGGCGTCGGCGGTCTGGACCTCCAAGTGCTCGGCGGCGTAGGCGTCGACCACGGTGAGACCGTCGTCGACCGTTTCGACCAGCACGCAACCGGACTGCACGCCGGTGAGCGCGGTGCGGATCCGCTCGGCGTGCTTCGTCAACGGCACCTGGCGGGCCAACTCGGCGTCCACCGCGTCGGCCAGCTCCGGGGACGTCGTCACCAGCACGCTCGCGGCCAGCGTGTCGTGCTCGGCCTGGCTGATCAGGTCGGCGGCCACGTGCACCGGGTCGGCCGTGCCGTCGGCGAGCACCGCGATCTCCGTCGGCCCCGCCTCCGCATCGATGCCGATGACGCTGCGCAGGTGCCGCTTCGCCGCGGTGACGAACACGTTGCCGGGCCCCGTCACCAGGTCCGCGGGCAGCAGCCCGGCCCCGTCGGTGTCCTCGCCGCCGTAAGCGAGCAGCGCCACCGCTTGGGCACCGCCCACCGCCCACACCTCGTCCACCTCGAGCAGCGCGGCCGCCGCCAGGATCGTCGGGTGGGGCAGTCCGCCGAACTCGGCCTGCGGCGGCGAGCACACGACCAGCGACTCCACACCCGCGGCCTGAGCCGGCACCACGTTCATCACCACGCTCGACGGGTACACGGCGAGCCCACCGGGGGCGTAGAGCCCCACGCGGGCGACCGGCACCCACCGCTCCGTGACCGTGCCACCGGGCACGACCTGCGTGGTGACGTCGGTGCGCCGCTGCTCCCCGTGCACGCGCCGCGCGCGGTCGATGGACTCCTGCAGCGCCGCCCGCACCGTCGGATCGAGCCGTTCCAAGGCCCCGGCGAGCTCCGCGGCGGGCACTCGAACGCGCTCGGGACGCACCGAGTCGAACTTCTCGGTGTACTCCAGCACGGCATCGACGCCACGCTCGCGAACGGCCTCGATCACCGGCCGCACCTGATGCAGCACGTGCTCCACGTCCATCTCGGCGCGCGGCAGCGTGGCGCGCAGCTCGGCGGTGGACGGAACACGACCGCGCAGATCGGTGCGGGAGAGCATGGGCGTCCTTTCAGGGCGGACGGAGGGCGGCTACTAGCTCAATCACCAGGGTAATCGCCCTGTTCGACGCTGTCCGACGCGCGTCCGCCGATGAACGGGAAAACGGTGATCGGCCGCTTCCGACGTTAGTGGGTTGCCAACGGATCGTGACTCGGGGAGTCTCGCTTGATCACCATCCGTGATCGATCGGAGGCCCGATGTCCAGCGCACGGCGCAGAGCAACGGCGGTGGCGGCCGCCGCATCCTTGGCCCTGCTACTCCCGGTCCAGGCGAGCGTGGCCGCACCTCAAGCCGGGCCCGCTCCCGCGGCCGAGGTCACCGGCGTCTACACGGTGCCCGACACCGACAGCCGCATCCGCACCGACATCAACGCCTCCGGCGCCCAGGTGCTCGGAGCGAAGGACGGCGTGGCGACGGTGGAAGCCACGACCGCACAGGCCGAGGAGCTGCGCTCGAACGGCCTCACCCTGCAGGCCCAGGCGTCGCCGCGGGACTTCCCGCCCGGTGACGAGGCCTACCACAACTACGACGAGATGGTCGCCGAGCTCGACAAGATCACGGCCGACCACCCGGACCTGGCCGCGAAGTCCAGCCTGGGGAAGAGCTTCGAGGGCCGCGACATCCCGCTGCTCAAGATCAGCGACAACGTGGCGCAGGACGAGGACGAGCCCGAAGTCCTGTTCGACTGCAACCAGCACGCCCGGGAACACCTGACCACCGAGATGTGCCTGCAGATCGCGAACCGGCTCACCGACGAGTACGCCGACCCCGCGGTGAAGGAGAGCGTCGACAACCGCGAGGTGTGGATCGTCCCGTCGGTCAACGTCGACGGCTCCACCTACGACGTCGAGTCCGGCGAGTACCAGGGCTGGCGGAAGAACCGGCAGGACACCGGCACGGACCTCAACCGCAACTGGGACTACCTGTGGGGCTGCTGCGGCGGCGCGAGCGACGACCCGCAGGACGAGACCTACCGCGGACCGCAGGCCTTCTCCGCACCGGAGACCGCGGCGCTGGCCGAGTTCATCGACTCCCGCGTCGTCGACGGCACCCAGCAGATCAAGTCGGCGATCGACTTCCACACTTTCTCGGAACTCGTGCTGTGGCCCTTCGGGCACACCCAGGACGACGTGACCGAAGGCATGACCCAGCAGGAGTACGACCGGTTCGAGAAGGTCGGCACCGAGATGGCGGACTCCAACGGCTACACCCCGCAGCAGTCCAGCGACCTGTACACCACCGACGGCGACAGCCTCGACTGGATGTGGGGCAAGCACAAGATCCTCGCCTTCACCTTGGAGATGTACCCGTCCGGCGGAGGACTCGACGGCTTCTACCCGCCGGGTGACGTGATCGAGCGGGAGACCGCCCGCAACAACGCGGCCGTGGACATCGTGCTGCGCGAAGCCGGCGCCTGACCCGATCGGCCCCGAGGGAAAGCCCGGACGCCCGGTGGGGCTCCGGGCTTTCCCCTTGCGCGGGCCTAGGAAGCGATACGGTCGCGAACACCGGATCACGCGGGAAGGGGTTCGCGATCACCAGCGATGACGAGCTACTAGAGGAGCTGGCCGGCATTCACGGTGAACTCGACCTCCACCGCCCCAACGCCGCGCGCATGTACGACTACTTCCTCGGCGGGACGCAGAACTTCCCCGCCGACCGGAAGGCCGCCGAGCAGCAGCTGACCCTGCTTCCGGCCACGCGGGTGGGGGTCCGCGAGAACCGGGCGTTCCTGCGCCGCGTCGTGCGGTACTGCGCGGAACGCGGCATCCGCCAATTCCTCGACCTCGGCTCGGGAATCCCCACCGCGGGCAACGTGCACGAGGTCGCGCACCAGGGCCGACCGGACGCCGTGATCGCTTACGTCGACCACGAACCGGTCGCAGTCGCGCACGCCCGGCGGTTGCTGCACGGCGAGGAGCGGGTGACGGTCACCCAAGCCGACCTGTCGCATCCCGCCGACGTGCTCGACGCTCCGGGCGTGACCCGGTTGCTGGACTTCGACCAGCCGATCGCCGTGCTCGCGTTGTCGGTGCTGCACTTCGTGTCCGACGAAGCGGACCCGGCGGGCGTCCTCGCCGCTTACCAGCGGGCGTGCGCGCCGGGCAGCGTGCTGGCGGTGAGCCACGCATCGGGCGCGGGCCTGTCCGCCACGCAGGTGGTGGAAGGGCTGCGCATCTACGACCAGACTCCGACGCCGCTGAGCCTTCGGCCCGCGGAGCAGGCGCGGGAGCTGCTCACCGGCTGGTCGCTGATCCCGCCGGGCGTGGTGCCCGTGGTGGAGTGGCGGCCGGATTTCGACGTCAGCGAAGAGGTTCGCTCCGCCGTCGGGAACGGCTGGGCGGCCGTCGGGGTGAAACCGTCCGCGAGCGGATGAGCCAGGACCGCTACAGGGACTTCAGCACGCGGCACGGGTTGCCCGCGGCGAAGACGCGTTCGGGGACGTCCCGGGTGACTACGCTGCCCGCCCCGATCACGCTGTTCGAACCGATGGTCACGCCAGGGCAGACGATGACGCCGCCGCCGAACCACACGTTGTCGCCGACGGTGATGGGAGCGGCGGTCTCCCACCTCTGCCTGCGCGCTTCGTGGTCCTCCATCGGGTGCAGCGCGGTGAGCAGTTGGCACCGCGGACCGATCGACACGTCATCGCCGATCGTGATCGGGGCGCAGTCCAGCAGGATCGCGTCGTAGTTCAGGAAGCTGTTGCGCCCCAACCGGATGAGGTACCCGTAGTCGCACTGGAACCGGGGCATGATCCACGATCCGGCCCCGATTTCGCCCAGCAGTTCCGCGAGCAGGCTCCGCCGTTCGTCCTCCTGCCCGGAGCGGGTCGCGTTGAACTCGTCGAGCAGTGCCTGGCAGCGGCGTCGTTCGTCGACGAGTTCCGGATCGCCGTCCTGGTACGGCTCCCCGCGCAGCATCCGATCCTTGTGCTCACCCATGGCGCCAGGATGCCGGAGTCGCACCGCCTCGTCGATCTTGGGCGAGCACGCCGGGGTGCCTGACCGCCCTCATCGGGCGGCCAGGTCGGGTGGTTCGTGGTGCGCCCGGTTGCCGGGCCTGGGTGTTCGATCGGCATCGATCCACGCCGGCGGTGTGAACACCGGCCGTCCGGCGTCCAGCTCGATCGTCCAGCCGTGCGCGTGGGCAACCGCGTGGTGGTGGGCGCAGAGCATGACCAGGTTGTCGAGCGCGGTAGCCCCGCCGTCCGCCCAGTGGCGGAGGTGGTGCGCCTCGGACGTACCGGGCGGGTGATCGCACGAGGGGAAGGCACACGTCCCGTCCCGCGCGAGCAGGGCCGCACGCAGGTGCGGCGGCGCCGTCCTGCGAGCCCTCCCCACGTCGAGCGGGCGGCTTTCGCCGTCCAGCAGAACCGGCAACAGCTCCGCATCGCAGGCGATGCGGCGCGCCGTTTCCGCGGTGATCGGTTGACCGGTGGTCTCGATCGTCCCGCCGAACCGCTCGTCGTCCAAGGACTCCCGGAGCTGGTCGTGCGCGATGGTGATCGTCAGGTGCGGGCGCTGTCCGCCGCTGCGCGGCAGTTCGTCCGAGGCCAGCACGATCTCCACGAGACCGGCCAGCGCATCGGCGTACCGCTTGCCGGCCGTCCGCTGATCCCGACGGCCGGAGTCCTGCGGTCGAGGGGCGGCGAGCGGTTCCAACGCCGCGTGCAGTTTCGCCCCGGTCTCGCGGTCCAGCCTGCCCTTCAGCAGGGTCATCCCGTCCCGATCGGTGGTCAGGTGCAGTTCGCGGCGTTCGACCTGCCTGCGCTCGTCGCGCAGCGCGCCGTCCTGGTCGAGCAGGTACCGCACCCGCTCGGCGGCGATCTCCAGCTCGCGCGGTGAGAGCACCTTCGCCTGCTCGGCGAGGGTTTCCTCCACCTCGGCGCGCTGCACCGGCCCGACCAGCGGCGGGAGCTTCTCCATGCCGTTGACGATCACTTGGGCGTGGGCGAGGCTCGTCTCGCGTTCCCGCAGGACCCTGGCGGTCGCGGGCAACGCGGGCGGCAGCGGTTCACCACCGGGTTCGGCTCGTTCGGCCACCGCTCGCCCGACCACCACGCGGGACCGCGCGTCGCCGCGCGCGATGTTCAACAGCTCCCGCACCCACACCGGCATCGATCGCGCGCCCGCTTCGCTGTGCAGGCCTCGCCGCTCGGACTCGGCGATGAGCTCCGCCTGCCACGACATCGCGGCGCGGACGACGGATTCGGAGTCGCGGATCCCCGCGACCAGTTCATCGTCGGAGCGGGAAGCGGCAGGACGTGCCAGCCGGTCGAACAGGTTCTCCATCACCGGCCCGAGTTCGGGGCCGGGAGCGGAACCGTCGATGCTGCCGTCGCCAGCGCGACGCGTCTCTTCGCGCGGCTCCGGCACGCGCGGGGCGTCGCCCACCGGGGGCTGCGGCACGACCAAGGGCTCCATGACTCCCAGTGTTCCCAGTCGAACACAGATTCGTCATCACTTGATCGTGCTGTATCCAGCCGGAATCCGACGTCGTTCCGGCCGTCGTGGAACGGAGCACTTCGCGGGTGCGCACCTGCCGGTGCGACGTCCGCTGCTCCGGCGGCGGATGGGCGCGTTCCGGGAACGGCGCCCACGCCGTCTCAGTTCATCCGAACCGCCCTCGGGGCGGACCGTCCGGATGGTGTTGCCGCTCGGCGTCCTGAGCGGATCAGGACAGCAGGAGAACGACGACTCCCACGATGATGCCGACCAGGACCACGACCGCGGCCGTGATCATGACGGCTCGCAGCTGCGGCCGTTCTTCCTGGACCTCCGACTGCGCCCGCTCGCGCCACTGCATGAAAGTGGTGCCCTCGCCGCTGTCGCTCACGTCTGTCTCCCACTCGTCGTGTGCTGCTCCTGGCACCGTTCACGGCCGGGCGCCGTGAACTTGCAGGGAGTCACGATGCCACATCGTCCGGATCACATTCGGACCACGTGCCGGGTTGATCGCCGAGGTGCAGATGTGCCGCGTGCACCGGCGGCCGATCTCGTCGCCACCGCGGGACCACGCCGTCGCACGACACCGCGCCTGCCCGGCCGAGCATGGCGGCGAGCGGGCCCGCAGGGCAAGCGCCACGGGCCGACCGGCACCCGGCCGCGCCCGTCGAATCGAGTCGATGCGGGGCCGTCCTCCTCCGTCGAAGGCGGCTGCGCTCGACGACGGACACGATCGTGCGGCACCGGCCGGGCGTGGCGGGCCGAGCGGTCCCGCCGTCTCGCTACGCGATCGGCGCCGGCATCTGACGGACGGCGTATTCGCAGCTCACGACGTCGCCGGTCGCCGGGTCCCCCAGGTCGACCCGCCACGAATCCGCGAACTGGTCGACGGAGGTGTCCATCGGGATCGTGCCGGACAGCAGCACGGTTCCGGGCTCGGCGAGTTCGAGCTTCCGCAGCTCCTCGAGCCAGTACACCGGCGTGAGCAGCTCCCCGAGCGTGCCGTGCTGGATGCGGCGGCCACCGACGTCAGCGGTGAGGGTCAGCGAGTCGATCCGGTCGGCGACCTCGACCAGCCGCCAGGCACGCGAGCCGAGCACGTCCGGCCCGGCTTGCTTGCTCCAGGCGACGCCGTGCACCTCCAGCTCCCGGTCGGTGTGGTCGCAGGCGGCGGTGAGCAGCACGTCCTCCTCGCGCGGCCCCGCGATGATCAGCGCCCATTCCGCTTCCCCCGAGGTGCGCGCGTGCTGCACGGGGACGTCCGCGGTCTGCATCGCGAGGTACGGCGCCACGGGGTACAGGCAGGGAGTGCGCGTGGGCGCGGGCACTCCGAGTTCGGCGAGTTCGGCGACGTGCGCGGCCACGTCGTCTTGGCTGCGCCCGGCGTAGCCGGCGTTGAGCAGCGTCCGCACGGGCACCTCGACGGACGTGCCTGCCACATCGAAACGAAGCGGAAACATCAGACCCTCCCGATCAGCATACTTCTTGTATACAGTTCGTATCACTTCTTCGCCCGAACACCCAGCCGATGTGACGAACTCCCCGACAAGGAACCGCCGATGAGTCAAGCGCTCGCCGATACACCCACACGCCCGCCGCGCAAGGACCTGGTCAAGGCGTTCGTCGCCGCCCTGTCCGGCACCTCGCTGGAGTGGTACGACTTCGCCGCCTACTCGGTGGCCTCCGCCCTCGTCTTCGGCGACCTGTTCTTCCCCAGCCACGACCCCCTCTCCGGCACGCTGCTGGCCTTCTCCACCTACGCCGTGGGATACCTGTCCCGGCCGCTGGGCGGTTTCGTGTTCGGCCGGCTCGGCGACGTGCTCGGCCGCAAGCAGGTGCTGGTCACGACCCTGCTGCTCACCGGTGTCGCCACGGTGCTCATCGGCCTGCTGCCCACGCACGGCCAGGTGGGCGCGCTGGGCGCCGTGCTGCTGGTGGCGCTGCGGTTCGCGCAGGGCGTCGGCATCGGCGGCGAGTGGGGCGGCGCCGTGCTGCTCTCCAGCGAGTTCGGCGACGAACGGCACCGCGGGTTCTGGGCGTCGGCCGCCCAGATCGGCCCGCCCGCCGGCAACCTGCTGGCCAACGGCGTCCTCGCGGCGCTGGCCGCGAGCCTCACCCCCGAGCAGTTCCTGTCCTGGGGCTGGCGGGTCGCGTTCCTGCTCTCCGCGGTCCTGGTCATCTTCGGCCTGTGGATCCGGGTGAAGCTGGAGGAGACACCGGTGTTCCGCGAGCTGCAGCAGCAGGGCGACCAGGCCGCCGCGCCGTTGCGCGAGGTGTTCACCGAGGAACCGCGCGCGTTGATCTCCGCGATCCTGTCCCGCGTCGGACCGGACGTGCTCTACGCGCTGTTCACCGTCTTCGTGCTCACCTACGTCACGAAGGAGCTCGGGCTGCCGCAGAGCTGGGCCGTGGCCGGGGTCATGATCGGCTCCACCTGCCAGCTGGCGTTGATCCCCGCGGCGGGATGGCTCTCGGACCGGTGGGGAAGGCGCAGGGTGTACGCGATCGGTGCGCTCGGCGGCGCGGTGTGGCCGTTCGCCTTCTTCCCGCTGATCGGCGGGGGTTCGGCACCGATGCTGGTGGTCGGGGTGATCGTGGGCTTGCTGTGGCACTCGTTGATGTACGGCCCGCAGGCGGCGTTCGTGTCCGAGCAGTTCAGCACCCGGTTGCGCTACACGGGTTGCTCGCTGGCTTACACGTTGGCGGGTGTGATCGGCGGTGCGCTGGCCCCGCTGCTGTTCACGTCCCTGTTCGCCTACTTCGACAGCTGGATCGCGCCCGCCTGCTACCTGCTGGCGACCTGCGTGGTCACCCTCGTCGGGTTGGCGATCAGCCCGCGAGCAGCACGTGCCGCGTAGCGTCCAGGTGGGCGGTGATCGCCGCTTGAGCGGCAGCGGCGTCACCGCCGGCCAGCGCGTCGAGGATCGCGTCGTGCTCGTCGAGGACCGCTTTGCGCCTGTTCTCCGCGGAGAACAGCGCGACGATGCCCGCGCGGACCTGCCGGGCGCGCAGGCCGTCGTAGCTCTTGGTCAGCATGTCGTTGCCCACGGCCCGCACGAGGGCCGAGTGGAAGCGGTGGTCGAGGTCGATGAACGACCTCGCGTCGTCGTCGGCGCGCAGGGCGCGCTGGCGGTCGAGTTCACCGCGCATCTCCGGCACCGGGACGGTGTCGAGTTCGAGGGTGCGCCGGGCCGAGTAGCACTCCATCATTCCGCGCAGTTCGAACAGCTCGCGGATCTGCCGTCCCGCGACGGGTGCGATGTAGGCGCCGCGCTTCGGGACGAGCTGCACCAGTTCTTCGGCCGCGAGCAGCAGCAGGGCTTCCCGGATCGGTGTGCGGGAGACGCCGATGTCGTCGGCGAGCGACTGCTCGTTGACGAACTGGCCCTGCATCGCGGGATCGCTCAGCACGGTGTCCTTGAGGTGGTCGTAGGCGAGCTGGCGGCCCGAGGTCAACGGTGGCTCCTTGCGGTGCGGTCAGGTTCGATCCGGAACCCTTGCATATTTTTGGTATACAACAGTGTAGAGCCGAGGAGAGGCGGAACCCATGCGCATCGCGCTGTGCCAGATCGTGTCGACCCCGGAGCCGAAGGCGAACCTGGACCTGGTCGCCGACGGTATCCGCCGCGCGGCGGCGGCGGGGGCGGAACTCGCGGTCTTCCCCGAGGCCACCATGGCCTGCTTCGGCATCCCGCTGGCGCCGATCGCCGAGCCGCTCGACGGCCCGTGGGCCGCCGAGGTCCGCAAGCTCGCCGATGAGGCGGGGATCGTGGTGGTCGCAGGCATGTTCACCCCCGCGGCCGACGGGAGGGTCACGAACACGCTGCTGGTCACCGGGCCGGGGGTGGACGCGCACTACGACAAGATCCACCTCTACGACGCCTTCGGCTTCGCCGAGTCCCGCACCGTCGCTCCCGGCGCGGCCCCGCTGGTCGTCGACGTCGGCGGCACGCGCGTCGGGGTCACGACCTGCTACGACGTGCGCTTCCCCGGTCTGTACACGACGTTGGCCGACCAGGGCGCTTCGGTGATCGTCACCGCCGCCTCCTGGGGCTCGGGCGCGGGCAAGCGCGAGCAGTGGGAGCTGCTGGTGCGCGCTCGCGCGCTGGACAGCACGTCGTGGGTCGTGGCGTGCGGGCAGGCGGACCCGCGCACCGCGGGCGTCGAGCCGAGCGGCAAGGCGCCCACCGGCATCGGCTACAGCACCGTCGCCACGCCGGTCGGCACCGTGCACGCGCAGCTCACCGACTCCCCCGACGTGCTGGTCACCGATCTGGACCCGGCCGCGGTGGAGCAGGCGCGCGCGAACATCCCCGTGCTGTCCAACCGGCGGTTCTGAGTCCTCCGCGCGACCTCACATGTCCAGGCCGATGTCCAACGCCGGGGACGAGTGGGTGAGCGCGCCCACGGCGAGGTAGTGCACGCCGGTCTCGGCGTAGGCGCGGGCGGCCTCGAAGGTGATCCCGCCGGAGGCTTCCAGTTCGGTTCCCGGCGAGATCTCCTTGGTGCGCCGCACCGCGTCGGCGCAGTCCTGCGGCGTGAAGTTGTCCAGCAGCACCAGCTCGGCGCCTTCCGCCAGCACCTCGTCCAGCTCCTCCGCCGTGGTCACTTCGACTTCGAGGGGCAGTTCCGGCGCGTGGTCGCGGCAGGCGCGCAGCGCGGCGACCACGGACCCGGCGGCCACGACGTGGTTGTCCTTGATGAGCATCGCGTCGCCGAGCCCCATGCGGTGGTTCACGCCGCCGCCGCAGCGCACCGCGTACTTCTGCAGCACGCGCAGTCCCGGCAGGGTCTTGCGGCTGTCCCGGATGCGGCAGCCGGTGCCCTCCACCGCCCGCACCCATTCGGAGGTCGCGGTCGCGATGCCGGAGAGGTGGCAGAGCAGGTTCAGCGCGGTGCGTTCCGCGGTGAGCAGTCCGCGAACCGGGGCGTGCACGCTCAGCGCGCTCTCCCCCGGCATGATCATGTCGCCGTCCTCGCGGCTGTGCAGCACCTTGTAGCCGTCCGGGCCGAGCACCTCGTCGAGGACCGCCCGTGCGATCGGGATCCCGGCGACGACTCCGGCCGGGCGGGCTTGGAAGGCGGCTTCGGCGATGGCGTCGACGAGGACGGTCGCCTCGGTGGTGACGTCGAGGCCGTAGCGCAGGTCCTCGGCCAGGGCGGCGCGCACCAGCGTGCGGATCTCCTGGGGTTCCAGGCCGGCGGAGCGCAGGTGTCCGGCGGTCACCTCGGACAGGGTCATGCGACGCTCCTCACGGGTTCGCGGTCGGTGCGGAACAGCCAGCCGGACACGTCCAGTCGCAGCGCGACGCTGCGCCGCCAGCGTACGTCGTCGGGTTCCGGGTGGTCCCGTCGCCGGTGGCTGCCGCGGGATTCGACGCGGGCCGCGGCGGCGGCGAGCAGCGCCTGCGCCGTGAGCGCCAGGGAGGCGTCTTCCACCGCCTCGCGAGTCCGAAGTGGACGGACGACGCCTGCGCGATCCAGCGTTGCGGCGGCCTCCGCGAGCCCGTCGGCGCTGCGGCCGATCCCGGCGTGGCGGGTCATGGTGCGCTGCAGCAGGTCGCGGTCCACCACGGCCGCCGCCGGAACAGCCGGCAGCACCGGTTTGCGCGCGGTCAGGCCGCCGCGCAGGTCCCGGGCCACGGCATCGGCGGCGCGCGCCCCGACGACCAGGCCTTCGAGCAGGCTGTTCGAGGCCAGCCGGTTCGCGCCGTGCAGTCCGGTGCGCGCGACCTCGCCCGCCGCGTAGAGCCCGGCCACTCCGGTTCGACCATCCACATCGGACACGACTCCGCCGCACGAGTAGTGCGCGGCGCTGGTCACCGGGATCGGTTCCCGCAGCGGGTCGATGCCCGCTTCCCGGCACGACGCGAAGACGGTGGGGAACCGGGCGGCGAATCCGGGGATGCCCGTGGCGTCCAGCAGCACGCATCCCGCGCCCGTCTCGGCCATCCTGCGGTTGATCGCCGCCGACACCACGTCGCGCGGCGCCAGGTCCTCCAGGGGATGTTCGCCTGCCATGACCCGACGGCCGCGGGTGTCCAGCAGCACCGCACCTTCCCCGCGCACCGCTTCGGTGACCAGCGGACGGCGTCCGCGCGCGGCGTCGGGCGTGTAGAGCACGGTGGGGTGGAACTGCACGAACTCCAGGTCCGCCACGGTCGCTCCTGCCCGCAGCGCGAGCGCGATCCCGTCGGCGGTGGCCACGTCGGGGTTGGTCGTCGCCGCGTAGAGCTGCCCCAATCCGCCGGTGGCGAGCAGGACCGCCGGTGCGCGCAGCACGCCGGGGTTGCCGTGCGGGTCGAGCGCGAGCGCTCCGGCGAGCGCGCCGCCGTCGCTGCGCACGAGTTCGACGACGCAGTGCTGCTCCAGCACCGGGATCCCGCCGGAACCGACCGCGCTCGACAACGCGCGCTGCACTTCGGCACCGGTGGCGTCCCCGCCCGCGTGGATCACCCGGAACGCGGTGTGCCCGCCTTCGCGGGTCCGCGAGAGCGCGTCGCCCGCGGTGTCGAACCGGGCGCCCGCCGCCCGGAGCCCGTCGACCGCCGCGGCGCCGTCCGCGAGGATCGACCGCACCGCCTGCTCGTCGCACAGGCCCGCACCGGCGGTGAGGGTGTCCGCGACGTGGCGCTGCACGCTGTCGCCGTCGTCGTGCTCGTCGGGTCGCACCACCGCGACGCCGCCTTGCGCCCAGCCGGTGTTGCCCGCGGCGGCCGAATCCTTCGTCACCACGAGGGTCCGCAGTCCGAGCTCGCGGGCGCGCAGCGCGGCGGTGAGTCCGGCGACCCCGGTGCCGACGACGACCAGGTCCGCTCGTGCTTCCCAGGTCACTCGCCACCCCCGGGCTTGCCGATGCTGATCATCCGCTCCACCGAGCCGCGGGCGCGTTCGGCGATGCCGGCGGGCACGTGCACCTCGTCGGCTTCCTCCCGCAGGCCGCGCAGCAGGGCCGCCGGAGTGATCATCTTCATGTAGCGGCAGGAGGCCCGGTCGTTCACCGCCCGGAAGTCGATCTCGGGTGCGGCCCTGCGCAGCTGGTGCAGCATGCCGACCTCGGTGGCCACCAGCACCGATGCGGCGCCGGTCTCGCGGGCGGCGTCGAGCATCCCGCCGGTGGAGAGGATCTTGACCCGTTCCGGGGGCAGCGTCCCTTCCCCGGCCAGGTACAGCGCGGAGGTGGCGCAGCCGCATTCGGGGTGGATGAACAGGTCGGCGTCCGGGTTCGAGGCCGCGCGGTCGGCGAGTTCCGGCCCGTTGATGCCGGCGTGCACGTGGCATTCCCCCGCCCAGACGTGGACGTTGTCCCGCCCCGTCTCGCGGCGCACGTGCGCGCCGAGGAACTGGTCGGGGCAGAACAGCACTTCCCGTTCCGCCGGGATGGAGCGCACCACGTCGACCGCGTTCGAGGAGGTGCAGCAGATGTCGGTCTCGGCTTTGACCTCGGCGGTCGTGTTCACGTAGGAGACGACGACGGCGCCGGGGTGTTCGGCCTTCCAAGCGCGCAGCTGCTCCGCGGTGATGGAGTCGGCGAGCGAGCAGCCGGCGCGGGCGTCCGGGATGAGGACCTTCTTGCCGGGGCTGAGGATCTTCGCGGTCTCAGCCATGAAGTGCACGCCGCAGAAGACGATGGTCGAGGCGGCGCTCTCGGCGGCGATCCGGCTCAGCGCCAGGGAGTCCCCGGTGTGGTGGGCGATGTCCTGGATCTCGGGCAGCTGGTAGTTGTGCGCCAGCACGACGGCGTCGCGTTCTTCGGCGAGTTCGCGGACTTCCCGGGCCCACGCCTCGTCCGGTTCCACGCCCGTGTACGGAACGAGCTGTTCGGCTAACACCATCTGTTCCTCCTCAGCACCGGCACGCGCGTCGGCGCGCATGTCGGTGTTTGCCCACCGAGCAGTTTTCGCCTTACAATCGAAAACGTGCCTCATAGTAACACCGCCGATCGCGCGGACAAGGGAGATGCAGCTCACGAGGTACTGGCGGGAGTGCTGCGCGCGCACGAAGGACGGCTCCACGTGCTGCTCTGGCAGCGCGCCCAGCCGCCGCACGAGCACCGCTGGGCGCTGCCCGGCGGCAGGCTCCGCGCAGACGAGGACGTGGAGACCTCGATCCGGCGCCAGCTCGCGGAGAAGGTCGACGTGCACAAGCTGAGCCACGTCGAACAGCTCTCGGTGTTCAGCGCCCCCGACCGGGTTCCCGGGCACCGGGCGGTGGCGACCGCGTTCCTCGGGCTGGTGCCCTCCGACGTGGACCCGGAGGTGCCCGCCGACACCGCGTGGCACCCGGTCGACGAGCCCCCTGCGACCGCGTTCGACCACGAGCGCATCACGCACGCCGCCCGCGCGCGCCTCAGCGCGAAGCTGTCCTACACCAACATCGGCTTCGCGCTCGCCCCCGCCGAGTTCACCATCTCGGAGCTGCGCGGCATCTATTCCGCCGCGCTGGGCTACGAGGTCGCCGCGACCAACCTGCAACGAGTTCTCACCCGACGCGGCGCCCTGTCCCCCACCGGCCGCACCATGCCCGCCGGCCCGTCCGGTGGCCGTCCGCCCGCGCTGTTCCGGTTCACCAACCCCGGCTTGGAGGTCACCGATCCGTTCGCCGTGTTCCGCCCTCCCACCGGACGCGGGTAGCGGCGGAACCCGCGGGCCCGGTGTGCTGGCCGATGGGCGGGGAGGGGACGTAGGTTGGCGGCTGTGACCGAGACGCTCCCGCTGTTCCCGTTGAGCACGGTGCTGCTGCCCGGTGCCGACCTCCCGCTGCACATCTTCGAGGCGCGCTACCGGCAGCTGGTGCTCGACCTGGTCGAGGAAGTCGTGCCGGACCGCCGCTTCGGCGTGGTCGGCATCCGGCAGGGCTGGGAGGTCGGCGACGACAACGTCGACTCGATGTACGACGTGGGCTGCTCGGCGCGGCTGCGCCAGGTCCAGCAGCTGCCGCAGGGCCGCTACGACATCACCGCCGACGGCGGGCACCGGTTCCGGCTGCTGCAGATCGACCGGGAGGCTGCGCCGTACCTGATGGCCCGCGTCGAGTGGCTCCCGGACAGCGAGCCCGCCGAGGATCCCCGCCTCACCGGTCGGCTGGACGCCGCCGCCCGGGCCGCGCACGAGCGCTACCACGGCACCGGGCTGCGCGGAGATCGCTACGACGCCCCCGCGACGGATCTGGACCCGGCCGACCTGTCCTACGCCTTGGCGGAGGACTGCGTGCTCAGCACCGACGACCGCCAGGAGCTGCTCGCGGAGACGGATCCACTGGCCCGGTTGCGGCTGGTGCGCCGGCTGCTCGTGCGCGAGGCGGAATTCCTGCGCGAACTGCGGGCGGTGCCGGCGCCGCTGGCGGAGTTCGCGGAGCAGACCAGCGTGAACTGATCCGCGAAGGCCGCCCGGGCGCTTCGGATCACTCGCTAGGATCACCCCATGTCATCACCTGGTGGGCCGGGGAACTGGGGTTTTCCGGAAAATGGGGGTTCTCCGGAAAATGGGGCTTCGCCGGAGCACGGCGGGCACGGGGGCTGGGGTCCGGCGCAGCAACCGCAGCACGTCGGGCAGCAGCCGTACCAAGGCGGCATGCGGTACCAGGGTTTCGGCACGTTCCAGCAGCCCCAGCAGGGCCAGCAACCCCAGCAGGGCCAGCAACCCCAACACCCCCAGCAGGGCCAGTGGGCGCAGCAGGGCTTCGGCCCGCCGCCCCCGCCGAAGCGCAACCGCGGCCCCTTGATCGCGGCGGTCGCCGCGGGTGCCGTGGTGGTCGTCGCACTGGTGACCGCGGTGGTCGTCGTGAGCTCGCGGAGCGAGGAGCGCGCCGGGCCCGAACCGGTGCCCGCCCCCACTTCGGCCCCCGCGCCCCCGACTTCGCAGCCGACCTCGGCCGCCACCGCGGCCCCGCCGGAAGCGGTGGTCCCGGGCTGGCAGGCGGTGCCCGTGCCGAATCGGCACGCCGTGTACGACGCCCCGCTGGAGTGGGCGCTGGAGACTCCGGACAACGTCGTCGGCTTCGGCGAGCCGGACGACGCGGTGACCATGACCGGCGTCGCGGTGTACCAGGAGGACTTCTGCGCGGAGGTGCGCGGCAGCTACCGCGCGATCGCCGGGGCCACCGCGCGGCGCGGGCCCGATGACGCCGCGGTCGCCACCGAGACGGCCCGCAAGTTCGCCGAGCTCGCCTACGGCCCGGACGCGCGGATCGAGCTCTCCCCCGCCCAGCCGGTGCAGCTGGCGGGCGGCATCCCGGCGAGCAAGGTCGTCGCCACGGTCTTCCCCGCGCCCGGCCCGTGCGGTTCGCCCAGCGTGCTGATCAACACCCTGGCCACCAACGGCGACGGGGAGAGCTCGGTGGTGCACATCGCAGGCGCCGACCAGGGCGTTCCCGGCGCCATCACCCCGGACGTCCTGGACCGCCTGACGGCGTCCCTGCGCCCCGCGGGCTGAGCACGGCAGCCCGCTGTCAGCTGCGTCGTCCGAGGTCGTCGAAGCCGTTCCAGGAGGCGGCCAGGCCGTAGCCGAGCGCCATCGCCATGGGCTGGACGACGACGGCCCACGCGGTGGGTGCTTCCGGGGGCACGGTGAGTGAGTCGCCGACGGTGAGCCCGGTGGGCCACGGGTAGAGCTCGGCGGCGAAGGTCGTGCCCATCCGGATCGCCAGCCAGGACGACACGAGCGAGCCGAGCACGGCGGCCACCAGCAGCACCGGCCCGCGACGGCGGCGGAAGGTCCACAGCACGGCGGCCGTGACGAGTCCGGTCCCGAAGGCGACGAGCAGGAACATCGCGAGGGCGTCGAAGCCGTGGTAGCTCTCGACGATCTGCGCGGGCACCGGAGTGCCCGCGCGGCCGAGCACGCTGCCCTGCGGTGGGGCGATCCGCGACCACACCCAGCCCAGCGGCAACCCGAGCAACGCCACGAGCGACAGGGTGCTCAGCGCGGGCAGCAGGTCCGTGCGCACCGCGACGCGCGTCGCCCGGTGGGCTCGTTCGGACGGCCGCACCGGCTCAGCGGGTTCGGGTGTTTCGCTGGTCTCGACCGTTCCTGATGGCAACAGCCGCCCCTCCTGTCGTGGTGTGGCAAGCGCTGAGCACCCTAGCGGGTGATCGTCGGCACCCGGCCAGGCGCGGCGCGGGCGCCCGGCGGGCATCCTCTATTCTGCGCGGGCGCCCTGTCCCCCACCGCCGAAGGACCGAAATCACGTGGCGGGAACCTTGCCGAGTCCGGTGTTGACCGGACCCCGACCGATCGATGCACCGCGCCAGGATTCGGCTGTGCGACTTCCACTGCGCAGCGCGGTTTCCGAGTTGCTCGCGGGTTCGGCGGTCGCCGCGGTGATCAGCCTCGCCCTGCAGTTCGCGGTGGCACGACTGGGCATCAGCGAACCGAGCTTCGCGCCGGAGGCGTTGGCCTCGCTCGGCGCGGGCCTGGTGCTGTTGATCACGTTCGGCCTGCTGGCGTTCGGCCGCCACCGCTTCCCGCGGCCGGTGCGACTCGCCGGGACGTGGGCGGCGTTGTCGGCGTTCACGACGCTGGCGCTGGCGATCCCGCTGCAGGCGACGCGGTACTACTTCGGCGGTTCGTCCACCGACAACGGCTTCCGCTTGCAGTACATGACGCGGATGGCGTCGACGTGGGGCTTGTCGGACATGAACTACGCGGACACCGCCCCGTACTACCCCGGTGGCTGGTTCTGGCTCGGTGGCAGGTTCGCGAACCTGCTGGGCTGGGAGGGCTGGGCGGCCTACAAGCCCTACGCGTTGATCTGGGTGGCGGTGACGAGCGTCGTCGCGTTCACGTTGTGGAGCGTCGTGGTGCGGCGGCGCTTGGCCTTGCTGGCCGCGGTGGTGACGTCGCTGGCGGGGATGCTGCACGGCATCGAGGAGCCCTACGCGTGGCCGTCGGCGGCGTGGCTGGCTCCGATCGCGGTGCTGACCTGGCATGCGATGCGGCGCGAGCAGCGGGCACCGCGCTGGACGTTGATCTGCGTCGGCGGGTACGTCGGTTTCGCGGCGGTCACCTACACGCTGCACTTCGGCTTCGCGGTGCTGCTGATCGTGGCGATGGCCGTGGTGGCGGGCGTGTCCCGGGTGCGCCGCGGCGAGGCCGGGTGGGCCACGACGAAGCGGATGTTCCTGCGGTTGCTGCCGATCGGCATCGTCAGCGCCGTCATCTCGCTGCTGGTGTGGGCGCCGTACGTGCTGGCGACGCACGTCTTCACCGACAATCCGCGCAGCGCGGCGCTGCACTACCTGCCGGAGGACGGTTCGTTCCTGCCGGTGCCGATGACGGACGCGAGCGCGTTCGGCGCGTTGTGCCTGGCCGGGTTCGCCTGGTTGATCGTGCGCGCCCGCAGCAGCGAGGTCGCCGGCGCGATGCTGACCTTGGTTATCGCGATCTACGCGTGGTTCGGCTTGTCCACGCTGGCGCTGGTGGCGAAGACGACGTTGCTGGCGTTCCGGCTGAACGTGATCTTGGGCGTGGTGCTGGCGGTGGCCGGGGTCTTCGCCCTGCTGGAGTTCATCGGGTGGGTCCGGGACCGCGTGGACGTCGGCTACGCGGCGCGGATCACGACGTTGTCGTGCGCGCTGGGGCTGTTGGGCGCGATCACGTTGACCCAGGGCGCCATCGGGACCGCGCTGGCCACCTCCACGGAGCAGGCCTACGAGGACTACTACCCGACCGGCGACAACGCGAAGGGCGCGCGCGATCCGGAGAAGACCGGTTCGTGGGCCGACGACGTCTACCGCGAGATCTCGCGGCTCACCGGCCGCCCGCCGCAGCGGGATCTGCTGCTGAGCACGGACTACAAGCTGATGTCGTTCCGCCCGTACTGGGGTTTCCAGCAGGAGACCCCGCACTACGCGAACCCGCTCGCCGATTACGACGAGCGCGCCGCGGAGATCGAGCGGTGGACGAAGGCTCGCACCGCTCCGGAACTGGTGGAGTTGTTGCGGCGCAGCGAGTTCACCGCGCCGAACGTGTTCGTGCTGCGCAACCCGGCGAGCCCGGTGGCGTCCGAGGCGGACCGGGAGCGCGCCGCGGATCCGACGGACGAGAACGCGGGGAAGCTGGCGCTGAACTTGAAGGGCGACGCGTTCCCGCAGTTGCCGAACGTCCGGGACTACGACGTGCACTTCGACCCGGCTGTGTTCGACGGCCCGCAGTTCGAACGCCACGACGTCGGCCCGTACACGATCATCGCGGTACGCGAGAACGTGCGCTGAGCAGCGTCACCGAGCAAGACCACCGGCGGCTTCCTCGTGCGGGCGGCGTTTCCCCGTGGCTGAGCCATGAGGGGAACGATCCCGTGACGAGGAAGCCGCCGAAGTTCCGCTAGCCGGATGCCGCCGCGGTTCTCTTCGCGGAGACTCCTGTCACCGAAGCCGGATCGGCAGCTCTTCCAGGCCGTGCACGAGGGTGCTGGGCCGCCAGCGGAGTTCGGCGGGGTCCACGCCGAGGCTCAGGTCGGGGTACCGCTCCAGCAGTCGCCGCACCGCGACGCGCGCTTCGAGCCGGGCCAGCGAGGCGCCCAGGCAGAAGTGGATGCCGTGGCCGAATCCGAGGTGCCCGGTCGCGGAGCGCGCCGGGTCGAATTCCGCCGCGCGTTCGAAGCGCCGCTCGTCCCGGTTGGCCGAGCCGAGGGCCACGAGCACCAGTTCATCGGCGGGGATCTCCACGTCGCCGAGCCGCACGGGCTCGGCGGTGTAGCGCATCGTCGCCAGGTTGACGGGGCTCTCGTGCCGCAGGGTCTCTTCGATCGCGTCGTCCACGAGCGCCGGGTCGGCCCGGACTTCGGCGAGCCGTTGCGGGTTGCGCAGCAGGTCGTAGACGCAGTTCCCGATCAGGTTCACGGTGGTCTCGTGCCCGGCGACCAGCAGCAGGAACACCATCGAGATCAGTTCGGGTTCGGTGAGCCGGTCCTCGCCGTCGGCGACTTCGATCAGCGCGCTGATCAGGTCGTCGCCCGGTGCCACGCGCTTGCGGGCGACCAGTTCCGCGATGTACTCGCCGATGCTGCGCCCGGCGGAGTTCACCGAGTCGGCGTCCACGCCGTTGATCAGCGCGGTGGTCCACTGCTTGAAGTCGTCGTGGCGGTCCTCTTCCACGCCGAGCATCTCGGAGATCACCGTGATGGGCAGCGGGAAGGCGAACTGGTCCAGCAGTTCGACTTCGGCGGTGCCGGCGAGGTCGTCGAGGAGCCGCGCGGTGATCTCTTCGATGCGCGGCCGGAGGTCGTCGACGCGGCGCGGCGTGAAGCCCTTGAGGACCAGTTTCCGCAGCCGGGTGTGGTCCGGCGGGTCGGTGTTGAGCAGGTGCGATTGGAGGTCGTCGACGTATTCGACGCGGTGCGCGCCGGGTTCCACCTGGGCGTCGATGGCCTTCTTGATGCCGTCGACGCCCTTGCTGAGCCCGGGGTGGGACAGCGCCTGCCGGGCTTCGGCGTAGCGGGTGACCACCCACACGGGAATGCCTGCGCGGCTGAGGACGCGCCGGGCCGGTGCTTCGGCCCGCAGTCTGGCGTACTTCACGTACGGGTCCTGCATGAACGCGTCGTCGAGGACGGGCAGGGCGGAGTTGTCCGTGGTGGCGGGCATCGCTTCCCCTCGGGTCTGAGGCTGTCGCGGGCAAGTCAACTCGTTCCGCGCTGAGAGATCCCTCAGATTCGGCAGCGGGCGCTTGCGGACCGTCCGCACGCATTTGCCCCGAACCGCCCGAACGGGACGGAGGAGGGGCCGCCCGGCACGCGGACGGCCCCTCGGTTCACCGGCTCAGAACGCTTCGAAGCAGCCCGCGCCGAGCAGTCCCTTGAGCTCGCCCTGCAGCCCGTTCTCCGTGGACACGAAGTAGTCGCTGGACAGCGCCAGCCGCGTCACCCCGCGCGGTCCGCTGAGCTTCACGTGCACGGGGACGTCGCCGGTGTGCGCCCGCAGGGTGCGCTTGAGCTCCCCGACCAGGGACTTGTCCACTCGGCTGGCCGGAACCTTGATCACGAACGCGGGGCTGGTGCCGGGGTCGGTCTCGGCCGCGGAGATGTCGACCGGCAGCGCGTCGGAGGCGAAGACGCTGATCGCGCCCTCCCGCTCGTTGATGCGCCCCTTGACGGCGATGGCGGTGTCCTCCACCAGGCAGTCCGCGAACATCTCGTAGGACTTGGGGAAGAACAGCACTTCGACGCTGGCGTCGAGGTCTTCGAGGGTGACGATCGCCCAGGGGCTGCCGTTCTTGTTGATGCGCCGCTGGATTCCCGAGATCATCCCGGCGATCTTGCACTGGTCCTTGCCGTCCCCGGAGCTCTGCCGCTCACCGCCGACGAGGTGGGCGATGCCGGTGTCCTGGTACGGCGCGAGCAACCGCTCGGCCCCGTCCAGCGGGTGCGCGGAGACGTAGAGGCCGAGCATTTCCCGTTCGTAGGCGAGCAGTTGCTTGCGCGGCCACTCCTCGGGGGTGAACTGCAGGTGCGCCAGCGGCGAGGAGTCCTCGGAGGCCTCGTCGTCGGAACCGCCGCCGAACAGGTCGAACTGCCCGAGCGCCTCCTGCCGCTTGAGCCCGATCACCGCGTCGACGGCGGCTTCGTGGTGCTGCGACAGCGACATCCGGGTGTGCCCGAGCGAGTCGAACGCGCCTGCCTTGATCAGCGATTCGATGACCCGCTTGTTGCAGGCCACCGTCTCGGACTTGTCGAGGAAGTCGGTGAACGAGGTGTAGCGGCTCTTCTCCTCGCGGACCTTGCAGATGGAGGCGACGACGTTGGAGCCGACGTTGCGGATCGCGGTGAGCCCGAAGCGGATGTCGGAGCCGACGGCGGTGAAGTTGTTGCGGGAGTCGTTGACGTCCGGCGAGAGCACCTTCACGCCCATGCGGCGGCATTCGGCGAGGTACACGGCCATCTTGTCCTTGTTGTCACCGTTGGAGGTGAGCAGCCCCGCCATGTACTCGGCCGGGTAGTTCGCCTTCAGGTACGCCGTCCAGTAGGCCACGAGGGCGTAGCCGGCCGCGTGCGACTTGTTGAACGCGTACCCGGCGAACGGCAGGACCGTGGACCACAGCTTGTCGATGGCCTCGTCGCTGAACCCCATGCCGAGCATGCCGTCGCGGAAGCCCTCGAACTCCTGGTCCAGCACGGACTTCTTCTTCTTGCCCATGGCGCGGCGCAGGATGTCGGCTCGCCCGAGGCTGTACCCGGCGACCTTCTGCGCGATCGCCATGATCTGTTCCTGGTAGACGATCAGGCCGTAGGTCTCGGCGAGGATGTCCTTGAGCGGCTCTTCGAGTTCCGGGTGGATCGGTTCGACGGGCTTCTTGCCGTTCTTGCGGTCGGCGTAGTCGAGGTGCGCGTTGACCTCCATCGGGCCCGGCCGGTACAGCGCGTTGGCCGCCACCACGTCGCCGAACTCGGTGGGCTGCATGCGCTTGAGCAGTTCCCGCATGCCGCCGCCTTCGAGCTGGAACACGCCCAGGCTCTCGCCGCGCGCCAGCAGCTCGTAGGTGGCCTTGTCGTCGAGGCCGAGGGTGGAGAGGTCGATCTCCAGGTCGTGGTTGGTCTTCACCGATTCCAGGGCGTCGCCGAGGATCGTGAGGTTCGACAGCCCCAGGAAGTCCATCTTCAGCAAGCCGATGGCCTCGCACGACGGGTAGTCCCAGCCGGTGATCACGGAGCCGTCGTCGCGCTGCCACAGCGGGACGGTGCCCAGCAGGTCCTGGGAGGACAGGATGACCGCGCAGGCGTGCACGCCGGCGTTGCGGATCAGGCCTTCGAGGCCGCGCGCGGTGTCGAAGATCTGCGAGACGGCCTGGTCGGTCTCGATGAGGCTGCGCACTTCGGAGGCTTCGGCGTAGCGCTCGTGCTGCGGGTCGACGATGCCCGACAGCGGGATGTCCTTGGCGGCGATCGGCGGCGGCAGCGCCTTGGAGATCTTGTCCGCGATCGCGAAGCCCGGCTGGCCGTGGTGCACCCGCGCGGAGTCCTTGATCGCCGCCTTCGTCTTGATCTTGCCGAAGGTGATGACCTGGGCGACCTTGCCGCGACCGTACTTGTCGATGGCGTACTGCAGCACCTCGTCGCGGCGCCGGTCGTCGAAGTCGAGGTCGATGTCGGGCGGGGAGTCGCGCTCCGGGTTCAGGAACCGCTCGAAGATCAGCCCGTGTTCGAGGGGGTCCAGGTTCGTGATGTGCAGGATGTAGGCCAGCAGCGACCCCGCGGCCGAACCACGGCCCGGCCCGACGTGGATGCCCTGCGACTTCGCCCACCGGGTCACGTCACCGACGACGAGGAAGTACGCGCAGTAGCCCTTCTTGTCCAGCACGTCGAGTTCGACGTCGACCCGGTCCAGCACGTCCTGGCTGGGCCCGTCCGGGTAGCGGCTGGGCAGGAATTCCTCGACCTCGGCGCGCAGCTGCTCCAGCTCGGACTGGCCGCCTTCGACGGTGACGCGCGGCATCCGGTCCTGGAAGCTCCACACGTCCTCGTAGGACTCGACCATCTCCGCGACCAGCAGCGTGTTGTCCGCGGCGCCGGGGACCTCCTCGTCCCAGTACTGCCGCATCTCCTCGGCGGATTTGAGGTAGTAGCCGTCGCCGTCGAACTTGAACCGGCTGGAGTCGCTGAGCGTCTTGCCGGACTGCACGCACAGCAGCGCGCCGTGCGACTCGGCCTGGTCGGCGGTGACGTAGTGGCTGTCGTTGGTCGCCAGCGGCTTGAGGTTCAGCTCACCGGCGATCTTGAGCAGGTTCTCCCGCACCGAGCGTTCGATGGGCAGCCCGTGGTCCATCAGCTCGAGGAAGAAGTTCTCGGCGCCGAAGATGTCCTTGTAGTCGGAGGCGGCCTGCAGCGCTTCCTTGTACTGCCGCAGCCGCAGCCGGGTCTGCACCTCGCCGGACGGGCAGCCGGTGGTCGCGATGATCCCCTCGGAGAACTCGGCGATCAGCTCCCGGTCCATCCGCGGCTTGCGGTACTGGCCTTCCATGCTGGCGCGGCTGGAGAGCGTGAACAGGTTGCGCAGCCCGGTCGCGTTGCGCGCCACCATCGTCATGTGCGTGTAGGCGCCGGCGCCGGAGACGTCACCGCCCTCGCCGTACTCGTCGGTGCCGCGCTGCTTGGCCTCGCCCCAGAACACCGGCTTCTTGTGGTAGCGGCTGTTCGGCGCGATGTAGGCCTCGATGCCGATGATCGGCTTGATGCCGGTCTTCTTCGCCTGCTGGTAGAACTCGTCCGCGCCGAACATGTTGCCGTGGTCGGTCATGCCCACCGCGGGCATCTCCAGCCGCTTCGCCTCCTCGAACAGCGGGGCGACCTTCGCCGCACCGTCGAGCATCGAGTACTCGGTGTGCACGTGGAGATGAACGAAGGGATCGACGGGCACGGGGCATCCTCCTGCGCGATCGGCCGGAACGAGCGCGGACCGTTCGGCGGCGTCTCCTGGGCGCGGGCGCGCGAACCGGCCGGGGGAACCGGTCTCGGATCGCGGGTGCGCGACACCGGTCGAATCGACGGTGCGAGAACCACAGGGGACGGCCGCGGCGGTGCCGGACCGAGACAGCCTAACGCCACGGCGCGATCCACTCGGCGACCCTCCCTGGCGCGCCGCGGATCGGCTCCGGACGTGATCGATCCCGAATGCGACGAGCTCGGCGGACCGTGCTCGGGAAGTCCCGCGCCGAACTCTCCGCCCTTGCGGACGGTGATCGATCCGAGGGGGTAGCGTGGCTTGCCGTGGCTGCACCTGATCCCGTGGACGTCCGTCTGCTGACCGCCGTCGCCGAATCCGGCCGTGCGGCGGTGCACGAGCTCGCGGGACGGCTCGGCATGGACGTCCGGGACGTCGCCGCCCGGCTCGCGGTGTTATCCACGACCGGGCTGCCGATGGTGGTCGGCGTGGAGTGCGATCCGGTCGGCATCCGCAACGCCGTGGCCGCCGCGAACGCCTGGACCCAGGCCAACAGCGGTGGCTACCCGGTGTCCGGCCCGTACCCGGTGCAGAACCAGCCCAGCGGTGGCTACCAGGTGCACGGCGGCCCGAGCGGTTCCCACAGCGGCAGGCAGCAGGGCCCGGGTGGCGCTCCCAGCGGACCGCAGCCGTTCACCCCGGCCGGTCCGCCCCCGTCGTTCGGCCAGCAGGGCCAGCAGGCACCGCCGCCGCAACCGGCTCCGCAGCAGCCCGCGCCACCGATGAACACCTGGGGACCGCCGGGGTCGGCCTCGTGGGCGCGAGGGGACCAGCCGTCCGCGCCGCACACCGGTCAGCCCCAGTCCGCCGGCCAGGCCCAGTCCGGGCCTGCTTCCGGGCCGCAGCAGGCGAATCCGCAGCACCCGCAGGTGGCGAACGCGAACGCGCCCACCGCGAAGACCCCCGCGCCGGGCCGGCCCGCGTCGGCCCGCACCGGCAAGGTCGGGGGCAAGTTGGACGTGGACGGCCTGGAGGGCGAGCGGATCACCATCCAGCTCGTGGAGGTCGTCGATCCGGCCGATTTCCTGTTCACCGCCGCCGGCTACCAGCTGCAGGAGGGCGAGCGCGCGGTGGTCGTGCACACGGAGCTGACCAACCGCAGCCCGATGCCGTTCACCTCGCTGCCGGACCTGTACCTGGTCCTGGTGGCCGAGGACGGCTCCACGATCGGCAAGGCGCCGGTGTCGTTGTCCTCCCGGCCGCCGCACCGCATCGGCGTGCCGCCGGGCGAGACCGCGGGCGGCCACACCGTCTACGTGCTCCCGGACGAGACGGAACTCTCCGCGGTCCGCTGGACGCCGCGCCCCGGTGACGAGCAGCGCACCTTGACCTGGGACATCACCGACCTCTGACGGCTCTCCGCAGCGAGCGGGGCCGCCGGAGTTCCGCACCCCGGCTCCGCCGCGAGCCGTTTCCGGGTCGCCCCAGGGGCATCCCGCACGTGTTGTTCACTTCCGGTCTTTAGCGTCGGAGTCGCCCGGCAGCACTTCCGAGCCGACTCTGGGGATCGATCGTGTCCGACGCCGTCCTGGACCTCGTGCACGCCGCGATGGGGTCGCCGTGGATCTACCTGGCGCTCGTCGCGTTCGTCGCGCTCGACGCGGTGCTGCCGAGCGTTCCCGGCGAAGTGCTGGTGGTGACCTGCGGGGTGTTCGCGATGACCGGTACGCCGAACCTGGCCGGGGTGATCGCGGCGGGCGCGGCCGGCGGATTCGCCGGTGATCACCTCGCGTACCTGCTGGGCAGGCGCGCGGGCGGCGCGCTGCTGACCCGGCTGCCACCGGGATCGCGGCGCCGGAGGCCGTTCGAGTGGGCGCGGCGCGCGCTGGCCCGGCGCGGCGGCTCGATCCTGATCGTGTGCCGGTTCGTGCCGGGTTGCCGCACCGCGGCGGCGATGACCGCCGGGACGATCGGGATGCCGCTGCGCCTGTTCAGCGGCTGCGCGGCGCTCGGCGCCACCGCCTACTCGGCGTACTTCACGCTGGTCGGCTGCTTGGGCGGCGCGGTGTTCCGGGACCACCCGTTGCCCGCGGTGCTGCTGGGAATCGGTTCGGCCCTGGTGATCGCCGGTGTCGTCGAGCTGATCCGCCTCGTGCTGCGCAGGCGCTCAGCGCGGCGGGCCGAGCCGGAGCGCGTCCCCGTCGGCGTGGACTGAGCCGGTCACCGGCGGCGGCGCATCCAGCCGAGCGCACCACCGCGGTCCTGCGGTTCCTGGCGCTCCCGCCGCTGCAACGTGGGCCAGTCGCCCGCGTCACCGGCCGCGTCACCAGCGGGGTCGGCGCCGAGCACGGCGGGACCGGCGCGGCCGACGTCTTCGGCTGCGAGCAGTTCCGCCAGGCCCATCGCCCCCTGCTCGGCGGGCGCACGCTCGGCGTCCGGGCCCCGCACCTCGGATTCCGGCCCGGGGGTGGCACGGTGATCCGCGCGTTCGTCGGGCAGGCGCACCGGTCCCGTGGCCCGTTCCGATTCCACGGGACCGGAGCCTTCGGTCAGCAGCGACCCGCTCCAGGACATGCCCATCGGCGGTGTCGGCGTCTCGTCGGCGAACTCCCGACGCTGATCACCTTGGGTCATCGCCCCTCCCCCATGATCCCGGGTGTTTCCCCCAAACTACGCGATCCCGCCCGCTGCCCGGCGAAGTCGATCAGCGGGCGTTACGCGTCCTGCGCGCGCAGGGTGTCGATCGCGTCCTGCAGGTCCGCGGGGTATTCACTGGTGAACGTCACCCAGCTGCCGTCGGCGGGGTGGTCGAAGCCGAGCATCCGCGCGTGCAGCCACTGCCGGGTCAGGCCCAGCTTGCGCGCGAGCACCGGGTCCGCGCCGTAGGTCAGGTCCCCGGCGCAGGGGTGGCGCACCGCCGAGAAGTGCACCCGGATCTGGTGGGTGCGCCCGGTCTCCAGCTTCACGTCCACCAGCGACGCGGCGCGGAACGCCTCCACCGTCTCGTAGTGGGTGATGCTGGGCTTGCCGCCGCTGACCACGGCGAACTTGTAGTCGTGCCGGGGGTGCCGGTCGATCGGCGCGTCGATGGTGCCGCTGCTCGGATCGGGATGTCCCTGCACGAGCGCGTGGTAGCGCTTCTCCACGGTGCGTTCCTTGAAGGCCCGCTTGAGCACCGTGTAGGCGTGCTCGCTCTTGGACACGACCATGACGCCGGTGGTGCCCGCGTCGAGCCGGTGCACCACGCCTTGCCGCTCGGCCGCGCCGGAGGTCGCGATCCGGACCCCGGCGGCGGCGAGCCCCCCGATCACCGTCGGCCCTTCCCAGCCGGGGCTGGGGTGCACGGCGACGCCGATCGGCTTGTCCACGACGACGATGTCGTCGTCCTGGTGGAGGATCTTCAGGCCGTCCACCGGAACGGCGACGACCTCGGGTTCCGGCCGGGCCGGGGGCAGCGTGACCTCCAGCAGCCCGCCCGCCATGAGTCGATCGGACTTGCCGACCTGGGCGCCGTCGAGCAGCACTTCCCCGGATTCGGCGAGTCCGGCGACCGTGCTCCGCGACATCCCGAGCAGCTTCGCCAGGCCCGCGTCGACCCTCATGCCTTCCAACCCGTCCGGAACGGGGAGCATCCGCGATTCGCTCACGCCTGGTCCTCGCGCTTCTTGCGCACGTGCACGGTGCCGTCGTAGTCCCGGCCGAGCAGCGACATGAGGACCACGAGGATTCCGCCGCACACGATGGAGGAGTCGGCGACGTTGAACACCGGCCACACGCTGCCGTCCGGCGCGAACAGCGACACGAAGTCCACGACGTGCCCGCGCAGCGGCCCCGGAGCCCGGAACAACCGGTCCACCAGGTTGCCGCAGGCGCCGCCGAGCACCAGTCCGAGGCCGATGGCCCAGCCGGTGGAGCGCAGCTTCGGCGCCAGCCACACGATCACTCCGACGACCACGATCGCCAGCAGCGCCAGCAGCCAGGTCATCCCGGTCGCCAGCGAGAACGCCGCCCCCGGGTTGCGCACCAGCACGAGGTAGACCGCGCCGCCGAACAGCTTCGTCGGCGGCTGGTTCTCCAGCGCCGCGACCGCGGCGACCTTCGTGAGCACGTCCGCGGTGAGCAGCACCGCGGCGACGCCGAACAGCAGCGCGAGCAGCTTGCGCGGCTGCGGCGAGCGCACCGCGGTGTCCCCGGTCGCCGGCTCGGCCTGCTCCGCGGCGTCCTGCTCACCGGGGGGCTGCTGGCCCGAGGACTGCGTCGGTCCCGACGCGGCGGATCCCGGCTCGGAGGCGTCCGCTCCGCTCGTGGCGGGGTTCGTTCCGGGCCGGTCGGGGTCGGACTGCTCGGTGTTCACCCGGCCCATTCTCCCCGACCGCGGATCGGCCGCTCACAGCGGCTCACACCAGCGAGGCAGGGAACTCCCGCGGGTCGTCCACCGGGGCCCACCGCCCGTCGACCTGCTCGTAGCGCCACTGCGGCCCGTAGGCCACGAGTCCGCGCAGGGCTCGCACGATGCGGTCCACGTGCTCGACGGTGGTGCCGAGCCCGAGGCTGATGCGGACGGCGCGCTGCTCACCGGAACCGGCCAGCAGGTGCCGCACCGCGCGGTGCGCGCAGAACAGCCCGTCCCGCACCCCGATCCCGTGCTCGGCCGCCAGGGCCGCCGCGATCAGGCCGGGGTCGTGACCGTCGACGATGAAGCCGACCACGCCGACCCGGTCGTGCTCGGCGCCGAACAGGCTCAGCTCGCGCAGCCCCGGCACGCCGCGAAGTCCGCGGCGCAGGCGCTGCAGCAGCAGTTCCTCGTGCCCGGTGATCGCGTCCGCGTGGTCGGCGAGCGCGGCGCACGCCGTGGCGAGCGCGTGCACGCCCACGGTGTTCGGCGAGCCCGCCTCGTGCCGTTCGGGACCGGTGTTCCAGTCGATCTCCCCGGTGTCCGGCACCGAGCGGGTCGCGCCGCCGCCCGCCAGGTAGGGCTCGGCGGCGTCCAGCCAGTCGTCCCGGCCGATGAGCGCGCCCGCGCCGAACGGCGCGTACAGCTTGTGCCCGGACAGCACCACGTGGTCCACGCCGAGTTCCGCGATCCGCACCGGGCGGTGCGGGGCGAGCTGGGCGGCGTCGAGGACGGTCCGCGCCCCGTGCCGCCGGGCGACCCGCGCGAGCTCGGCGACCGGCCACACCTCGCCGGTCACGTTGGAGGCACCGGTGAGCACGGCGAGCTTCGGCCCGTCGGCGCAGTCGGCGAGCGCGGCGTCGAGCAGCCGCACCGCGTCCTGCGGGTCGGCGGGGATGCCGAGCGTGCGCACCCGGTCCCCTGCCCACGGCAGCAGCGCGGCGTGGTGCTCGGTGTCGAAGACGACGACGGAGGTGTCGGCGGGCAGCGCCGTCGCCAGCAGGTTCAGCGAGTCGGTGGTGTTCCGGGTGAAGATCACCGAGTCGGTGCGGCGGGCGCCGACGAACCGGCGCAGCACGTCCCGCGCCCCCTCGTAGACCCGCGTGCAGACCTGCGAGGCGAACCCGGCGCCGCGGTGCACGCTGGCGTACCAGGGCAGCAGTTCGTTCACGGCGTCGCGCACCGCGGTCAGGCAGGGCGCGCTGGCACCGTGGTCCAGGTTGGCGTATTCGATGGATCCGCCGGTGACGAGCGGGACCCGCAGCTGGGCGCCGACGACGGCGGGAACGGTCGGAACCGAGTCCACGATGGACCAGATCGGGATTCCGGCGGTCTCGTCACGGCTGGAGCGGACGGCTGACGACACGATGCCTCCTGGGGCCTCACCGGGCCCGGAGCATTCGGGGCCCGCGCTTGCCGATCGCCCTGCGCGATCGGCCAGGTCCTCACCCGGGGCACCCCACCGCGGTAGGAGGGTTGCCGGCCAGCAAACCGGGGTTTCCCGCTGGCACTCATGACCTTCGACGCGAAACTCTAAGGATCGGTCGTGCGACGCGCAACCGTCCTGCGCGAAGTGGGATCCGCGCCACGCCCGATCCGGACGGGCTCCCCTTTGTCGGAGGGGAACCCGCCCGGAACCGTTTCGCTCAGACCCGTTCGACGCCGACCGAGACGGCGACGCCGTCACCGACGCTGCCCGCGAAGCCGCCGTCGGCCGCACCGGCTTCGACGGCGTCCGCCAGCGTCTCCGCGGCGATGAACTCCCGGTGCGCGTCGACGGCCGCCAGCACCTCCGCCGGGGCGGAGACGGCGACGCGGATCCGGTCGGAGACCTCGAAGCCGGCGTCCCGGCGCGCCTGCTGCACGACGCGGACCACGTCGCGCGCGACGCCTTCGGCCGCCAAATCCGGGGTGACCGCGCAGTCCAGCACGACCAGCCCGCTGCCGCCCGGCAGCGCCGCCGCGGCCCCGTCGTCGGTGGACACCAGGCGTTCGGTGAACTCGCCGTCCTGCAGCTCCGTCCCGTCGGCCACCAGCGCGCCCGCCGGGGTGCGGGTCCAGTTCCCGGACTTCACCGCCTTGATCACGCGCTGGACGTCCTTGCCGAGGCGAGGCCCGGCGGCGCGGGCGTTCACCGCGATCTCGAACCGGCCGTGCGCGGCCACGTCGGTGGTCAGCTCGACCTCCTTGACGTTGACCTCGTCGCGCACGAGGTCGGCGAACGGCCGCAGCGACTCCGCCTCCGGCACCGCCACGACGAGCTTCGCCAGCGGCAGCCGCACCCGCAGCGTGTTCGCCTTGCGCAGCGCCAGCGCCGACGAGCACACCTGCCGCACCCGATCCATCGCCGAGACCAGCGCCGGGTCGGCGGGCAGTTCGTCGACCAGCGGCCAGTCCGCGAGGTGCACCGACCGGCCGCCGGTGAGCCCGCGCCACACGGCTTCCGCGGTCAGCGGCAGCAGCGGCGCCACGACCCGGCTGACCACTTCGAGCACGGTGTGCAGCGTGTCCACCGCGTCGGCGTCACCCGCCCAGAACCGGTCGCGGGAGCGCCGCACGTACCAGTTCGTCAGCACCTCCAGGAAGTCCCGGACGCTGCCGCAGGCACCCGCCAGGTCGAAGGCGTCCATCGCGGCCTGCACGTCGCCGACGAGCTCGTGGGTCTTGGCCAGCACGTAGCGGTCCAGCACGTGCGTGCTGTCCGTGCGGTGCCTGCCCTCGACGCCTTCGGCGTTCGCGTACAGCGCCAGGAAGTACCACGAGTTCCACAGCGGCAGCACCGCTTGGCGCACCGCGTCCCGGATGCCGCGTTCGGTGACCACCAGGTCACCGCCGCGCAGGATCGGGCTGGACATCAGGAACCAGCGCATCGCGTCGGAGCCGTCCCGGTCGAACACCTCGTTAACGTCCGGGTAGTTGCGCTTCGACTTCGACATCTTCATGCCGTCGTCGCCGAGCACGATGCCGTGCGCGGCCACGTTGGAGAACGCCGGGCGGTCGAACAACGCCGTGGCCAGCACGTGCAACGTGTAGAACCAGCCGCGGGTCTGCCCGTTGTACTCGACGATGAAGTCGCCCGGGTAGTGGTGCTCGAACCACTCGGCGTTCTCGAACGGGTAGTGCACCTGGGCGAACGGCATCGCACCGGATTCGAACCAGCAGTCCAGCACCTCCGGCACCCGGCGCATCGTGGACGCGCCCGACGGGTCGTCCGGGTTCGGCCGGGTCAGCTCGTCGATGTTCGGCCGGTGCAGGTCCGCCGGCCGCACCCCGAAGTCGCGCTCCAGCTCGTCCAGCGAGCCGTACACGTCGGTGCGCGGGAACGCCGGGTCGTCGGAGACCCACACGGGAAGCGGCGAGCCCCAGTACCGGTTCCGCGAGATGTTCCAGTCCCTCGCGTTGGACAACCACTTGCCGAACTGGCCGTCCTGGATGTGCGAGGGAACCCAGTTGATCTGCTGGTTGAGCTCGACCATGCGGTCCCGGAACTGGGTCACGCCCACGAACCAGGAGGACACGGCGCGCTGGATCAGCGCGTTGTCGCAGCGCCAGCAGTGCGGGTAGGGGTGGTCGTAAGTCTCGTGCCGCAGCAGCAGTCCGGCTTCCTTGAGGTCCCGGATGATCGGCTTGTTCGCCTCGAACACCTGCAGGCCCTCGTAGGGCGCCACTTCGGAGGTGAACTTGCCGTGCGCGTCGACCGGGACGACCGGCTCGATGCCGTGCGCGTCGGTGACGAGCTTGTCGTCCTCACCGAAGGCGGGCGCGATGTGCACGATGCCGGTGCCGTCCTCGGTGGTGACGTAGTCCGCCGCCAGCACCTGGTGGGCGTTGGTGTGCCCCGCGAAGAAGTCGAACGGCGGCCGGTAGGTCGTGCCCAGCAGCTCGGTGCCGGTGAACCGGGCGACCACCCGGTCCGCCACGTCCTCGCCCAGTTCCCGCGCGTACGCGCCCAGCCGGGCCTCGGCGAGCACGTAGCGCTCGGCGCCCTGCCCCGGCTCGACCAGCACGTAGTCCACGTCCGGGTGCACGGCGGCCGCCAGGTTCGACGGCAGCGTCCACGGGGTCGTCGTCCACACCAGCGCCAGCGCATCGTCGAACGCCTTGCCCGGCGCGGCGAGGCGCAGGCCCACGGTCACCGCGGGGTCCTGGCGCTGCCGGTAGGTGTCGTCCATCCGCGTCTCGGTGTTCGACAGCGGCGTCTCGCAGCGCCAGCAGTACCAGAGCACCCGGAAGCCCTCGTAGATCAGACCCTTGTCCCACAGGGTCTTGAACGCCCACATGACGCTTTCCATGTAGTCGAGGTCGAGCGTCTTGTAGTCGTTGTCGAAGTCCACCCAGCGCGCCTGGCGGGTGACGTAGTCCTCCCACTCGCCGGTGTAGCGCAGCACGGAGGCGCGGCAGGCGTCGTTGAACTCGGCGACGCCCATCGTCTCGATCTCGGACTTGGACGTGATGCCGAGCTGCTTCTCGGCTTCGACCTCGGCGGGCAGCCCGTGGCAGTCCCAGCCGAACCGGCGCTCCACCCGGCGGCCGCGCATCGTCTGGTAGCGCGGCACCGCGTCCTTCACGTACCCGGTGAGCAGGTGCCCGTAGTGCGGCAGGCCGTTGGCGAAGGGCGGGCCGTCGTAGAAGACGAATTCGTTGGAGCCGTGCGTCCCGGCTTCCCGCGACCGCACGCTCTCCTGGAACGTCCCGTCCTGGGACCAGAAGTCCAGCACTTCCCGCTCGACCTGCGGGAACGACGGTTGCGCGGCGACGCCACGTTCTGGGGCCGGGCGCTCCTGATCCGGGCGCTCCTGGGCAGTGCCCTCGGCGGACGTGCCGCCGAAGCGGACCTTCGGATAAGCCATCGCGGGTGTACTCCTCGCCGGTGTGTCGTCATCAGCCGCACGGACATCTGACTCGATGCCCACACGGGGACGACACGGCGCGCGACCGACCGGCCGCCCGCGTCCCGCGGTACCACCCCGCTTGCCGCCGCTGGTCGCGGCGGCCACTCGTTGCCGGCTGTGACGGGCCGAACCCGTCCGGTTCTACTGGGGCGGCCGCGAGGCGCGGTGCACCCGTTCTTCCGGAAGCTCCCCGGTGATGGCCGGATCAACGCCGAATGCGGGCCGGTCGCTCCCCGGCGACCAGCCCGCATTCAGCATAACCATCCGATGCCACCTGTTTTCCGCGACCACCGGTAACGGCCCTCGGTTCGAGATCAGGCGCCCAGGGCCCTGGGCAGCTGCTCGACGTTCGGGCCGATCTCAGCGCGCGGCGCGCGCCTGACCCGCCAGCACCGCGTCCGGGGTGCATCGGGCGCACGCGGTGAAGCCCAGTTCCCTGGCTTCACGCACCGGCAAGCCCTGCACTTCCAGGTCGCCGAGCCACTGACAGCTCGACAGGTGGTAGCGGGGGCGTTCGTCGACCACCACGACCTCGTCGTCGGATTCGGACACCAGCAGCGCGTCCGCCGCGTCGGTGTCCTCCTCGTCCGGCTCGTCGTGCTCGGCGGTGTCGTCGTCGGCCTGCGCCGTCGAGTCCTGCCCCGCCTCGCTCTCGGTCGCGGGCTCCGGCGACGACGAGCTCGCTTCCCGTCGCCGCCGAATCCGCTGCACCACGAGCAACGCCGCGGCCAGCACGCTGAGCAGCACCGACAACCACGCCCATTCGGGCTGGTCGATCAGCACCGACGTCACCAGCACGCCACCGGCCGCCAGGACCAGGATCAGCACTACCAACAACACGCCGAAATCTCCTTCACCGCACCGTTCGGGGACCCCCTTGTCCCCTCCGCAGCCCGCCACCCGCGGCACCCCTGCCGCAGGGCGGTTCGAGGCCGGCGGATCCGGTCACCGACCGCTAGCCGGCTTCGGCGGCACGTGCTCCGAAGCTGTAGGTGTTCTGCTGGCTCGCCGAACGGCTGCCGCTCTCGGCGGGTGCCGCCGATCCGCGGTCCTGCAGCTCACGCAGCTGCGACTCCAGGTAGGTCTGCAACCTGGTGCGGTACTCGCGCTCGAACGTGCGCAAGGTGTCGATCTTCTTCTCCAGCGCGTTCTTCTCCTGAGTGATGTTGCCCATCACCTCGGCGTGCTTGCGCTGCGCGTCGCGTTCCAGACCGGCGGCCTTCTCCCGGGCCTGCCGCTCCAGCGTCTCGGCCCGGGTCCGGGCGTCGTTGAGCATCGTCTCGGCCCGGGTGCGGGCCTCGTTGACCATGCTGTCGGACTTCGACCGGGCGTCCGAGAGCAACTGCTCGGACTTGGTGCGGGCCTCGGAGAGCATGCCGTCGGCCTCGGCCTTGGCTTCGCCGGTGAGCCGGTCGGCCATCTCCTGGGCGAGCCCCAGGACCTTGGCCGCCTGCACGTGGTGATCACCCCCCGGCGAGGTCTGCTCGGCCGCGGTGGGGGCCGGGACCGGCGCGAGCCGGCGCGGTTCCTCCACCGGAGCGGGGGCGGCGGGAACCGCGGACGCCTGACTGCGGGCGTCGTCGAGGTCGACCTGCGCGGTCTGCAGCTGGTTCTCCAGCTGCTCCATCTGGCTGCGCAGATCGTTGTTCTCCTCCACCAACCGAGCGAGCTCGGCTTCAACCAGGTCGAGGAACGCGTCCACCTCGTCCTCGTTGTAACCGCGCTTCCCAATCGGCGGTTTACTGAACGCGACGTTATGCACGTCGGCGGGGGTCAGGCCCACAAGATCACCTCACGCACTCTTCGGCTGCGGGTCACCCGGGTTCCCCGTTACCCGGACTGCGCCCATAGTTTCAACAGCAGCTGCATCAGTATGAACACAACCAGCAGCAGCACCATAATGGATAGGTCCAGCCCTACACCGCCGATCCGGACCGTCGGGATCACCCGACGCAGCAGCCGGATCGGCGGGTCGGTCACTGTGTAGATGCTCTCCAACGCGATTGCAACCCCTCCAGCGGGGCGCCAGTCGCGGGCGAACACCCGGACGAGCTCGATCACGATACGGGCCGTGAGCAGCAGCCAGAAGAAGAAGACCGCGTAATAAAGGACGATCAGCGCCAGTTCCACAGCTCAACTCTGCCACCGGTCAGCCGTAGTTGAAAAAGGCACCCTCGGCCAAGCGGCGCTTGTCCTCGGCTGCGACGTCCACGTTGGGCGGTGAGAGCAAGAACACCCGGTTGGTCACCTTCTCGATCGAACCGCGCATCGCGAAGGCCAGACCTGCGGCGAAGTCGACCAGACGCTTCGCGTCCGCTTCGTCCATCTCCGTCAGGTTCATGATCACCGGAGTGCCGTCCCGGTACTGCTCCCCGATCGTGCGGGCCTCGCTGTAGCTGCGAGGATGCAGAGTTGTGATCTTGCTCAAGTTGAAGTGGCTGCCGGTGTCGGTGACCGCGCGCAGCCGGGAGACGGACTCCCGCTCGGCGGCGGTCCGCGCCGCGGTCTCCGGCGACCACTGCCTGCGCGGCGGTTTGACCTCGCGGTACTCCTCGCCGCGGTGGCCGGTGTCCCGGCGCGGCGCGTCCCGGCTGCCGTGGTCGTCGAAGCCCTCGTCGGCCTCGGCCTCGTCCTGGTAGCCACCGCGCACCCCGACACGCCGACGTCCACCGACGCGGTCCGCGGGCGAGTCGTACTCGTCGGCGTCCCCGTAGCGGTCGATGTCGTCGTCGAACTCGTCGACTTCGTCGGCAGGCACCATGCCGAAGTAGGCCTTCAGCTTGTGCATCGTGCTCATCGGCGTGCCCTTCTTCCGCGACTCCTTCGAGCCGAGCGCGGTTCGACCGGCTTTCGACCCTCCGCCCAGGCTACGGCGAGATTAGCCGTCGCCCTCCCAGCAGCGCCGTTCCGACACGCACCCGAGTGGAGCCGTGCGCCACAGCACTCTCCAGATCACCGCTCATTCCCGCTGAGATCTCCCCAGCCTCGGGGAAGTCACGACGCAGCTGCGTAGCGATCAAGGAAAGTGTGTTGAACGCCACGCCCGACTGGGTGGACTGCGGCGCCACCGCCATCACTCCACGCAACCGGAGTTCACTCGTCGTCGTGATGGCCTCCGCGAGCGGCAGCACCTCGCCCGCCGCGCAGCCGCCCCGGCCCGCCGCCTCGTCCAGGTTCACCTGAACGAGAACTTCGAGCGGGCGTGTCCGCTCCCCCGCTTCGAGGGCGTTGCGGACGGCTCCGGACAGCGCTTCCACCAGCCGCGGGCTGTCCACCGACTCCACGACGTCGGCCCAGCGGGCCACCGACCGCGCCTTGTTCCGCTGCAGCTGCCCGACCATGTGCCAGCGAGCTCCCGCGTCCGGGCGCAGCTCGTCGAACTCGGCGACCTTCGGCCGCGCCTCCTGCTCGCGGTTCTCCGCGAACGAGGTGAGCCCCAGATCGGCCAGCAGCGCCACGTCCCGCGCAGGGAAGGTCTTTGTGACCGCCAGCAACTCGACGTCCTCCGCCGGCCGCCCGGCGGCCGCACAGGCCGCGTCGAGGCGCTGGCGCACCTCGCTCAGCGACTCGGCCAGTTCCGCGCGGCGGCGGTCGTCCTCGCTCACGACTCCTCCTCCGGTTCCGCCCACACCACTGCCGCGAACCTGCCCGTGCGGGGCCCGTCGCGACGGTGGCTGAACAGCTCGCGGGTCTCAATGGTGCACCGCGGATCAACCCCGATCTTCGCGATGCCCGCACCTGCCAGCTGCTCCCAGAGCCCGGCGCGCAGGTCCAGCCCCGGAGTGCCTTTGCGGGTGCGGCAAGCGCTGCCCGGCAGGTACTCCTCGACGTCGTCGCGCATCGCGGCGGGGACCTCGTAGCACCGGCCGCACGCGGCGGGCCCGAGCAGCGCCTCGATGTCGTCGAGCCGGGCGCCCGCTTCCCGCATGGTCTTCAGCGCTTCCACGAGCACGCCCACCCGCGCGCCGACGCGTCCCGCGTGCACCGCGGCCACGACCCCGGTCACCGGATCGCCCAGCAGCACAGGCACGCAGTCCGCGGTCAGCGCCGCCAGCGCGAGCCGGGGCCGGGCGGTCACCAGCGCGTCGGTGGCCTCCACCGGCTCCGGCTGCGGCCCGTCGACGAGCGCGGCGCTCTTGCCGTGGATCTGCTCCATCCAGACGAGCCGGTCCGGTCCCAGGCCGATCCCGTCGGCGAGCTTGCGCTCGTTGGCGGCCAGCGCGGCGGGATCGTCACCGACCCGGCCGCCGAGGTTGAACGAGTCGAACGGCGGTGCCGAGCTGCCGCCTTCCCGCGTGGTGATCACGCGCCGGATCCGCACTCTGTCACTCCCGATCTCGAGGGTTCGTCGCCGACTGGCGAAGTGCCGCCGTGCGGCGTGCTCCGCGCCGGAGCCGCGCACATGAATGGGCACCGGGACGATGTCGTCCCGGTGCCCATTCTCGCCTACGCGTGCGGGCGATCAGCGCCGCATGAACGGAGGAATGTCCACGTCGTCGTCGTTGTCGTCGGCGACCGGCATCGGGCGGGACGGCAGCTGGCCGCTCATGCCCTGGGTGCCGGTGTGCGACGGGTAGCCGCCGCTGGACCGGGTCGGCACCGACACGCCGGGCGTGCCGCCTTCGCCGTAGCCCTGGCGCGGCTCGTAGCTCTGCTGCTGGCCGTACTGCTCCCGCGGCTCGGGCTGCGGGGCCGGTGCGGGCGGCGGAGCCTGTTCCGCGGCGGGCTGGGCCGGCTGCGGAGCGGGTGCCGGGGGCGGTTCCGGAGCGGGTTCGCTGGTGCTGTCGACGACCTGGCCTTCGGTGACCTGCCCGGCTTCGCCACCGGCGACGGTGTCGCGCCCGCCGACCTTGGTCGGCTCGAGCTTCTTGTGCGTGGGGGCGCCCGCGTCGAATCCGGCGGCGATCACGGTGACCCGCACTTCGTCGCCGAGCGAGTCGTCGATCACCGTACCGAAGATGATGTTGGCTTCGGGGTGCGCGGATTCCTGCACCAGCGAGGCCGATTCGTTGATCTCGAACAGGCCGAGGTCGGAACCGCCCGCTATGGCCAGCAGGACGCCGTGCGCGCCTTCCATCGAGGCTTCCAGCAGCGGCGAGTTGATCGCCTTCTGCGCGGCCTGCACGGCTCTGCCCTCCCCGCGCGCGGAGCCGATGCCCATCAAGGCGCTGCCCGCCCCGGACATGACGCTCTTGACGTCGGCGAAGTCGAGGTTGATCAGACCCGGCGTGGTGATCAGGTCGGTGATGCCCTGCACACCGGACAGCAGCACCTCGTCCGCGGAGCGGAAGGCGTCCATCAGGCTGACCCCGATGTCGCCGAGCTGCAGCAGCCGGTCGTTCGGGATCACGATGAGCGTGTCGCAGCAGTCGCGGAGTTCCTTGATCCCCTGCTCGGCCTGGTTGGCCCGGCGCTTGCCCTCGAACGAGAACGGCCGGGTGACCACGCCGATGGTCAGCGCGCCGAGCTTGCGCGCGACGTCGGCGATCACGGGGGCGCCACCGGTGCCGGTGCCGCCGCCTTCGCCTGCGGTCACGAACACCATGTCGGCGCCCTTGAGGACCTCTTCGATCTCTTCCTTGTGGTCCTCGGCGGCCTTGTGCCCGACCTCGGGGGCGGCGCCTGCGCCGAGCCCGCGGGTCAGCTCCCGGCCGATGTCCAGTTTTACGTCGGCATCGGACATGAGCAGGGCCTGGGCGTCGGTGTTCACCGCGATGAACTCGACGCCCTTGAGCCCGACCTCGATCATGCGGTTCACGGCGTTGACACCGCCGCCGCCGATGCCGACGACCTTGATCACCGCTAGATAGTTGTGCGGGGGCGTCATCGGGTCCGCCTTCCTGATCGTGGCTGAGCGCTCTGCGTTGCTCGGACCGCCGCGGGTGCGGTCACCGTGGGAACCGGACAGGTGTCCGGAGCCGGCACGGGCACCGGCCGTTGCCGGGATGTTCCCGTGCGAGCACAAGATCGAAACGCGGTCAACCCCGTACCCGGTGCGGACCGTAGGCTTGCCCGCGCCACCGCGTCCAGCAGCCACGCCGGGAGTTCTCCCAGGTGTGTCATGCCACCCACGTCGCAGATCCGCCTCGACCGTCGTTCTCGCCTGCGCGGTGATCCACGTCCGCGATCACCACCGTTCACCGTACCGCGCGCCCGGGCACGCCGGGCGGCCCACTCGAAAACAATGGCGAGGAAATCCCGACGGCGGTTGTCCGGATTCGCCGCCAGCATCGGTCGAGCAGGTGGAGGGCCGATGAGGGAGCACGACGATGAATCAGCCGCTGCGCGGGAAGATCGCGCTGGTCGCAGGTGCTACGCGAGGTGCGGGACGGGGGATCGCGGTGGAGCTCGGCGCCGCGGGCGCCACGGTGTACGGGTCGGGCCGCACGACGCGCGAGCAGCGTTCCGAGTACGACCGGCCGGAGTCCATTGAGGACACGGCCGAGCTGGTCACGGCCGCGGGCGGCGAGGGGATCGCGGTCCGGGCGGACCACGCGGCGCCCGCGGACGTCGAGGAGCTGGTGGCTCGGATCGAGCGGGAGCAGGGGCGGCTCGATCTGCTGGTCAACGATCTCGGTGGGGAGAACCTGACCGACTGGAACAAGCCGGTGTGGGAGCACTCGCTGGACATCGGCCTGCGGCGGTTGCGGGTGGGCATCGAGGCGCACCTGATCACCAGCCACTTCGCGCTGCGGTTGTTGTCCCGGACGCCGGGTGGGCTGGTGGTGGAGCTCACCGACGGCACCTCGGAGTACAACGAGCGCTACCGCGGGGAGCTGGGCGCGTTCTTCGATGTGACCAAGATCGCCGCGAGCAGGATGGCGTTCGGGCTCGCGGAGGAACTGCGCCCGCACGGGAGCACGGCGGTCGCGGTCACGCCGGGCTGGTTGCGCTCGGAGATGATGCTGGAGCTGTTCGGCGTCACCGAGCAGAACTGGCGGGAGGCCACCGAACCGCACTTCGGCATCTCGGAGACGCCGCGCTTCGTCGGCCGGGGCGTCGCGGCGATGGCGGCTGATCCGGAGGTGTCGCGCTGGGCGGGCCGGACGCTGTCGAGCATCGAGCTGGCGCGGTTCTACGACTTCACCGACGTGGACGGTTCGCGGCCGGACTCGTGGCGCTACATCACCGAGGTCGTGGAAGCGGGTCTGCCGGAGGACGTCACCGGGTACCGCTGATCCGCCGCGTAGAGCTCGGCGAGGGCGGCGGCCGACCGGGCCATCCGCTCGCGCAGCGGTTCGGGCGCGAGCACGCGGACTTCCGGCCCGAGCCCGAGCAGCTGCTCGTGGGCGACGTCGAGGGATTCGACGGGCAGGGTCGTGGTCACCCACCCCTGCTCGTCGGGTTCGGCCGCCGCGGCGCGGGCGTCGGCGGCCGACGGGTGCCCGACGTGGACGTGCAGCGCGCGCAGTCCGGCGGGGCTGATCCGCACCGCGATCTCGTCCCGCAGCAGGGCGCGGGCGAATTCGGCGCCGCGGCGCGCCCAGAACTCGGGCAGCGCGAAGCTCTCGTCCCGGTGGAACGGTTCGGCGAGCTCGACCTGCCGGAACCGGTCGGCGCGGTAGACGCGGAAGTCGCCGCCGGTGCGACCGGCGAGGTACCAGACGCCCGCTTTGAGCACGAGGCCGTGCGGTTCGATCTCGCGGTGCACGTCGTGCTCGCCGCGCCGGTAGACGGCCCGCAGCGCGCGGTCCTGCCACACGGCGTCGGCGAGCTCCGCCAGCAGCGGCGGGGCCGCCGCATCCCGGAACCAGCCGGGCGCGTCCAGGTGGAAGCGGCCGGAGACGCGGTCGGGCACGTCCCGGTGGCCGGGCGCGAGCGCGGCGGAGATCTTGCGGCGGGCGCTGGAGACGGCGTCGGTGAGCCCCATGTCGGCGGCGGGCCCGGGAATCCCGGCCAGCAGCAGCGCTTCCGCTTCGGCGCGGTGCAGGCCGGTGAGCCGGGTGCGGTAGCCGCCGAGCAGCCGGTAGCCGCCGTGGCGGCCGCGTTCGGCGTGGATCGGCACGCCCGCTTCGGAGAGCGCGAGCACGTCCCTGACGACGGTGCGTTCGGTGACCTCCAGCTCCGCGGCGAGCGCGGGCCCGGTCATGGTGCCCCTGGACTGCAGCAGCAGCACCAGTGAGATCAGCCTCGCCGCCCGCATCGCGCTCCCCTCCCCGCCCGTCGCCGCAACGCTACGGCGAACCCCCGACAGCGCCGCCGGGAGAAGGGATCACTTCAGCCCGGTGGTCTTGAGCGAGTCGATCAGCTTGCGCTGGCCGAACAGGAACACCAGCACGGTGGGGACGGCGGCGACCAGCGCGGCGGCGATCACGTAGTGCTGCTTCGAGGCGTACTGCCCTTGCAGCGAGGCGATGCCGACCTGGACCACGCGCAGCGACTCGTCCTGGGCGACCACGAGCGGCCACAGGAACGAGTTCCAGTTGGTGAGGAAGAACAGCACCGCCAGCGCGGCCAGCATCGGCCTGCTCAGCGGCAGCACCACGTGCCAGTAGGTCCGCCAGTGGCCGCAGCCGTCGAGCTGAGCGGCGTCCTCCAGTTCGCGCGGCACCCCGAGGTAGAACTGCCGCAGCAGGAAGATGCCGAAGGCGTTGAACACGCCGGGCACGATGAGCCCCGCGTAGGTGTCGACCATGCCGAGGGTGCGCACGACGAGGAACAGCGGCACCAGGATGACCGGCAGCGAGATCAGCAGCGTCGCGATGATGGTGGCGAACGCGATGCCGCGACCGCGGAAGTGCATCCGGGCCAGGGCGTACGCGGCCATCGAGTGCAGCAGCAGCGCGACCGCGGTCACTGCGGCGGAGACGAACGCGCTGTTGGCGAGGTAGCGCAGGAACGGCACCTCGGTCAGCACGTAGCGCACGTTGTCGAGGGTGAGCGAGCTCGGCCACGTCGCGGAGTACAGCTCGGATTCCGGCCGGAACGCGGCCAGCAGCAGCCACAGCAGCGGGGCGACGGTCAGCAGCGCCACCAGGTAGGCGAGCAGGGCCTTGCCGCGCACGCGGCTACGCATCGAACCGGCCTCCTCGGGTCGCGGCGAACAGCAGGCCGGTGACGGTGCCCAGCAGCAGCACCAGCAGCGCGCAGATCGCCGCCGCGTAGCCGAACCGGCCGAACTGGAACGCCTGCTGGTAGGCGTAGTAGACGATGGTGGAGGTCGCGTTCGCGGGACCACCGGAGGTGGTCACGAAGACGAGGTCGAACGCCTGGAGCCCGGTGACGGCGTTGACCATCGAGGTGACGAGCACGAAGAAGCTGGTGGGCCGCAGCATCGGCCAGGTCACGTGCCGGAATCGGTGCCACGCGCCGGCGCCGTCCACGGTGGCCGCGTCGTAGAGGTCGCCGGGGATGTCGTTGAGGCCGCCGAGGAAGATGAGCATCTGGTAGCCCATCAGGAACCACACGCTGATCAGCACCAGCGTGACCAGCGCCAGGTCCGGGTCGCCCAGCCAGGAGACGCCGCCGAGCCCGAACGCCGCGCCGATGCGGTTGACCAGCCCGGTCTTGTCGGTGAGCAGGAACTGCCAGAGCAGTCCGACGACGACGAGGCTCACCGCGTTCGGCAGGAACAGCGCGGCGCGCACCGCGCCGACGCCGGGGAAGTGGTCGCGCACCAGCAGCGCCAGGCCGAGTCCGCACGCGAACACCAGCGGCACGAACAGGATCGTGTAGAGCGCGGTGACGCCGAAGCTCTGCCACAGCAGGCCGTCGCCGGCCATCAGCCGGAAGTTGCTGAGCCCGGCCCATTCCACGTTGCCGAAACCGTCCACTTCGAACAGGCCGACGACCAGCGCCAGCACCGTCGGGACGGCGACGAACACCAGCAGTCCCAGCCCGTCGGGTGCCAGGAAGCCCAGTGCCGCGCGGCCTTCGGCGCGTCGAGCGCTCATTGGATCGCCGCCCCGTCGTAGCCGTCGAGGAACGCGTCGATCTGCTCGGCGGCGCTCGCCGCGGCGGCACCGGGGTCGGCGCCGTCGAGCTGGGAGGCCTGCAGCGCGTCGGAGATCGCCCGGTACACCTCGGGCGGGTAGCGGGGTTCCGGGCGCGCGTCGGTCATGACCTGGTCGGCGAAGACCTGCATCGGCCCGTCGCTGAACGCGCCGTGCTCTTCGGCGGCGCGGCGCACCGAGCGGCGCGGCGGGATGCCGGTCTTGGCTTCGGTGTTCCACTGGCGCATCCGCTCCACGCAGGCCGGATCGGTGGACCCGAGCGCCCAGGCGACGAATTCGGCCGCGGCTTCCGGGTTGGCGCCCTTCGCGTTGGCGACCATGGCCCAGCTGCCCAGCGCGGTGGTGGACGTGGCGCCGGGCGGCGCGGGCATGGGGGTCACGCCGTAGCGGAAGCCGGGGGCTTGTTCGGCGATCTCGGCGATGCCCCAGATGCCGAGCTGCTGCATCGCGCAGTAGCCCTGGGCGAGGTTGGAGATCGAGTCGTTGCCGCCTTCGCCCTGCACCCGGCGGGGTGCGCTGCCCGCGCCCACCGCGTCCTGCCACAGCCGCAGCGCGCGCCGGGTCGCGGGCGAGTCGAACGCGCTGCGGTGCTGGTCGGGGGTGAGGACTTCGCCACCCGCCATCCACAGCCAGGGGTACCAGGTGAAGTTCTGGTAGTAGCCGGGGTTGGTCTCGAACAGCATCCCGAACCGGTCGGGGGTGGTGAGGCGGTCGGCGAGACCCAGCAGGTCGTCCCAGGTCGTCGGCAGGTCGCCTTCGGACAGCCCGGCGCGTTCGAAGGCGTCCTCGGCGTAGAACAGCGCGAGCGGCTCGATCTCCATCGGCAGCCCGTACACCCGGTCGTCGACGAGGCGGGTGGCGAGCACTTCGGGCAGGAAGTCCTCGCGCACGCCGGGTTCCAGGTGCGGGGTGAGGTCGGCGAGCGCGCCGCCGTTGTAGTAGCGCAGGAAGTCGCCGGGGCTGAGCAGGAACACGTCCGGCCCGGCGCCCGCGCTGAACGAGGTCTGCAGGGTGGGACCCGCCTTGTAGTCCTTGTTCGGCACGTAGCGCAGCCGGACCTGCACCTCGTGGGTGGCGTTCCAGTCCGCGGCGAGCTTGATGATCCAGTCGTTCTGGCTCTTGGTCTGCCCGCCGGGTCCGTAGAAGTTCCACAGGCTGATCTCGTGCGGGTTCCGCGCGGGTGCGCACCCGGCGGCACCGGCGAGCAGCACCGCTCCCGCGCCGCACAACGCGGTCCGTCGGCTGATCGCGGCGTCGGCCATCACAACCCCCAGAAAACGATTTCTGAAACCTATTCCGGGGTTGGATCATCGTCAATGCGCCATTCAGGGCTGCCCGTCGCGGCGCCGATCAGGACCGAATTCGACCTGATCGCGAATGCGAGGCTCCTTTCGGAGCAATCCGCTCATGTCCTAGGAGGACTCGCGGCCGGCGAATGCGCTCACCTCGGCCGAATCCCCTTCGTACACCCGATATCAAGGCCACTGAGCAGGGAGAATGCTTCTTCCACAGGCCCTCGGCGACCTCCTTCCGGCGACGATTCCGCTCGTGGACGAGCCATTCGGCGCGCCGGGTCCCGCAGTGCGAAGAACGCCCCCAGCCGGGCGTCGATCAACCTCGCACCGAAGCGACGAGTGCGTCGAGATGCATTCTGATCGTCCGCGCATCGGCCGGGGTGAGCGAATACATCCGCTCCCCCGTGGCGCCCCGCTCGTGGTGGTCGAGGTAGCGCCCGTCGGGCTCGGCGTTGTCGAACCAGCGCGCCACCGCGGAGCGCCGCTGCCGCCCGCCCGGTTCCCGCGCAGAGGCGGCGAACTGCCCTGCCCGCACGTGGGTGTCCGCGCCGATGCCGCGGTACAGCTCGACGAGCCGATCACCGCTGCCGCGCACCGGAGACATCTGCCGCAGGAACCCGCCCGGCGCCGGTTCCGCGTCCTCCCGCAACGAGCTCTCCGGCACCTGCACCCGGCCCCGGTTGCCGGGCGGGGCCGACGGCAGGGTCGCCAGCAGCACCTCCGGCAGCGAGACCTTCTCGTGCACCTCCACGGTCAACGCGCCGCCGAACCGGCCGCCCTCGTCCGGGGACTGCACGCCGAGCACCACCCGGCCGCCGTCGGTCAGCGCGGCGACGGTGCGCCACGCCGCGTCGGCGCCGAACTCGGGAAACCACAGGGAATCGACCCACAGGTACGGCTTGGTGAGCACCCGCAGCGCTCGCGCGAGCTCCGCCGGGACGTCGTCGTCGACCAGGATTCCCAGGTCCCGCAAGGTGCCCGCCTCCCGCCGGGCGACCTCGCCCAGCTGCCGCCGGGTCCGCCCGTAGGCGGGACCTTCCAACGGCAACGTGAGGTCGTCCAACCCCAGGTAGCTGCGCACCAGGTACAGGTGCAGCGGGTGCAGCCGCCATCGCACGATCAAGCTCATCGCTCCCCCTCGACCGGTGATCCCCCCACCGGTGTCCGAACCGGATTCACTCGCCGAACACGGGCGGAGCGGTGTTCGGCATGCCGTCCATCCAGACGTCGTCCTGCTCCTGGAGCCAGCCGGGGCGTTCGTGCTCGTAGTCCTCGCCGCCCTGCCCGCCGCGGCCGGCACCGCCCATGCCGCCGCCCATGGCGCCGCGCGCCCCACCGGCACCTCCCGCGGCGCCTCCGATGCCCGCCGCGCGGGGTCCGGCGCCGACGTTCGGCGTGCCGACTCCGGCCCGGCCGCCCGGCCCCGGCGGATTCGTCGTGCTCGTGCCGGTCTTGCCGCTCCCGATACCGCCGCCCGGCCCGCCTCTGCCGGTGCCGCCGCCGGTCGCCGGTCCACCGGCACGACCCCCGCCGCCTCCTCCGTGCAGCGGTGGCGCCACGGCCCCCGGCGGGAACTGCGAGTGGCCCGGGGGGCGCGGCGGGGTGCGGTCCTGCGGCGCTTCGGGTCGGTCCGGCACCCACGAAGGATCGGTCTTGGCGGGACCGTCCGGCTTCGTCCCGTCGGGGTACGGCATCGGCTGGACCTTCCGGTCACCGCCGCGCTCGTCCCCACCTCGGTCGTCCCCGACCTGGTCGTTCCCACCCCGGTCGCCTCGGCGGTCGGATCCTCCGGTCCCGCCGTTGCGGTCCTCCCGCGGATCCACGGGAGGCGGCGGCGGTTCCACGGGAGGTGGTTCGCTCGGCGGAGGCGGCGGCAGCGGGGCGCCATCCAAGCCCGGATAGGCCGGGACCGTGGCGTCGACGTCCTCATAGGTCGGGGTCAGCACCCGCTGCATGGTCTCCTGAGCGGCGCGCTCGGCCTCCTGCCGTTCCCGCATCTGGGCCAGTGCGTCCACGCCGCCACCGACGAGCCCGCCGGGGATGCTCGAGGCGATGGTGCGTCCGATGCTGAAGTCCTGCGGTTCCGGCACCATCGCCTTCGCCTGCCCGGCGGCCGAACCCGCTTCCTCGATCTTGTTCCCGGTGAGGTGGAACGCTTCCCCGCTGTCGGCCATCCACTTCACCAGCGGATCAGCCGAAGCCTTCGCCGCGTCCGCGGCGTCACCCTCCCAGCCACCGTCGATCGCGGCCTGCGCATCGCGCTGCAGATCCGGGCCTAGTTCTTTGAGCACGGCGCCGATCTCCCGCCATGCTCGGGCGATTTCCCGCGCCTGCGCCTGGTCGATCGACCGCTCGTTGATCTCGTACAACTCGGCGTGGCCGTAGGACTGCCAGTTCTCCTGCTCCGTGATCGACGGCGGATCGAACTCCCCACCGGTGTGCAACCGCTCGTTCTGCTCCGCCAGGGCGTCCCGCCGCCGTTCACCTGCCCGCGTGGCGTCCTGCGCGCGTTCGCTCTGCTCCCGCTGCGCGTTCGTGTCGTAACCCAGCCAGTGCGCACCAGCGTCGTGGACGGCGTCCCCGACCGCACCCGCCCACTCTCCGAACCCCATGCTCGTCCCCCCCCAGTTCGACATCGCCCCGCCTCACCCGAATCGGTCGATGATCAGTGCGGCATCCTCGGCGCGATCAACTCGGCGAGCCGCCAGGACTCGGCGCACTCGTCCCGTCCCTCGTCGTTGAGCTCCCCCGCCGTCACGATGATCACGCCACCCCCGGCGTCGAACATCGTGGAGCAGATCCGGCTCTTGGTCGCACTCGCATCGATCGTGTTTGCCGCAGGCCGCCCTTGGAGCTCACGGCGGTCGAACTTGGCCCAGTTATCCTGCGCCCCGTACTTCGCCACAGACATCCGCTGGTTCTTGAAGAAGCTGTACCCGAACGGATCGCCGTCGAAGTCGCATCCCGGCTCGGACGTGATGCCGTTGTTCGGGTGGCCGGGAACCCAGGCTCCGCGCTCGGTCAGTTCGTCGGCGGTGAGCAGGGCGCAGGGATCGACCGGAGAAAGCCCCGTCGCGGGTCTCGGCCGAGCTTGGTCCGGTTCGTCAGCCTCGGAATTCAGCGCACAGCCAGAACTCGCCAGCAGCACGCACACCCCCAACACCGGTACCGCTGCGCGGGCCCGAAGGCTCATCGCTGCTCCCCTCGGCTCAAATCCTCCGCGATCGATTCGTCCATGGATGAATAGTCTTTTTCCGCCTGACGGAACAGCTCAGCCCTCTTGCCAAGTTCATCCCCAAGCTTCGTGATCAAGTCAGCGGCACCGACACCAGGATCCACCGCCTTATGCTCAAACTTCCGGGATAACTGAACGGCCGAGGAGTACTCACCTAGCCCCTGAACACGCCCCAGCCGCTCAGCATCTCTCCGAACTCGAGCCAACCGCATTTGCGCCTTCTCGTACGCGGCCGCCGCCTTCGCCGCCGCATCGGGCTCGAACTTGAGCTGCCCGGAGGCGACCTTCCCGCGCACTTCGTCGGTCTGCGCGGAGATTCCACTCAGCTGCGCGGAGATGTTCCCCCAGCCGCCACCGCCGCCACCGGGGCTCCCCGCCCCCTGTTCGCCCGCCACAACGTCTCCTCGTGCCGCCCCCGTGGACACGACGAACATTATCGAATGACTGAATGCGAATGCCCGAATTTCGCACGATACGTCGATCAGATACACCCGTTGGACGTATGCACAATGGGAACGTCGGCCGATTCAACACCCGATGAGACGTACGATATTTCCGGTCGGCATATGCCGAATCGGATCAATCCGCGAACACCACGTCATCGGCGCGATGTGGAACTAACGCTAATCCCGCACTCGCGCGCATTCCACTCGCGAGACCGTCACGCCACGGTCGGCAGGTCCGGGCTGGTGACGTCGTAGACCTGGCCCTCGCGGGTGAGCAGCGGGATCAGGATCGCCGCTTTCCGGGCCGAGTCGCCGCTCTCGCCCCAGTGCACCTGCCGGCCTCCCGTCAACCCCAGGTACAGGTTGTGCGGCCGATCGGCGCGAACCTCGGTCACCTGGGACCGCAGCTGCGGCGGCAGCGCCGTGAGCACGATCATCGCCACCCGGACGCCTTCGGCCCGGTCATCGCCCAGCCGCAGCTGCGCGAGCCCGGCGGGCGGGCGCGGCACCGTGCGGAACGGCACCCCGGCCGCGTCGATCAACCGCACCCCGCTGTCGCCCGGCCCGTCGGCGGGCAGGTAGGCGACGGCGGTGCGCTCGGTGATCTCCAGCCGCACCGTCGACGGCCAGTCCAGGTGCACCTCGGAACCCGCGATCTCCGGGACCTCGCCCAGCCGCGAGCGGATGCCGTCGGAGTCGACCTGCAGCATCGGGTTGCCGAGTTCGATCCCGGCGGAGTCGAGCACCGCCTGTTCGGGAACCGCCGCGGCGCCCTCGACCCGCACCGACCGCACCCCGAGGATCGGGGTGAAGTACAGCAGGACGACCACGCCGGTGATCACCGACATCAGCACCGGCAGCAACCACCGGCGGTCGGGGCGGGACGCGCCGCCGCGCACCGGACGGCCGCGAGTGCTGCGCACTCCCGGCCGCCGCGATGCCCGCCCCGACGCGTTCACCCCGTGGCTCCGTCGGTGCCCGCGGCCCGTTCCAGCTCGACCAGGATCTCCGGGCCGAGCATCGTCACGTCGCCCGCGCCCATGGTGAGCACCAGGTCGCCCGGCGCGGCCAGGCCCGCGACCAGCGGCGCCGCGTCCGTCAGCGACGGTTCGAAGTGCACCCGCCGCGGTGCGCCCGGGATCGCGTCGGCGATGAGCGCGCCGGTGACGCCGGGCTCGGGGTCTTCCCGCGCGCCGTAGACGTCGAGCACCACGACTTCGTCGGCGAGTCCCAGCGCGGTGGCGAACTCGGTGGCGAAGGTGGCGGTGCGGGAGAACAGGTGGGGCTGGAACACGACGATCAGCCTGCCGTCGCCGACGACGGGCCGGGCGGCGCGCAGCTGCGCGTCGACCTCGGTCGGGTGGTGGGCGTAGTCGTCGTAGACCTGCACCCCACCGGCCTGGCCCTTGAACTCGAAGCGGCGGCGCACGCCGCCGAACGCGGCGAGCCCGTCGAGCAGTTCTTCCAGCGGCGCCCCGAGTTCGAGCCCGGCCAGCAGCGCGGCGACGGCGTTGCCGGCCATGTGCTCGCCGGGCACGGAGACCTGCACGTCGACGCGCTGCGGTCCGTCCGGGCCGCCGAGTTCGACGGCCGCGACACCGGCGCCGTGCTCGGGCCGGTAGTCGACGATGCGCGCGTCGCCCACGCCGTCCGCGTGCTGCCCGTAGCGGCGGACGCGCAGCCCGGCCGCTTCGGCCTGCCCGGCCAGCCGCGCGGAGCCCGCGTCGTCGGTGTTGACGATGAGCACCCCGCCCGGCTCGATGCGGCGGACGAACTCGTCGAAGACCTCGGTGTAGGCCTCGGCGGTGCCGTGGTGGTCCAGGTGGTCGGGTTCGACGTTGGTCACCACGGCCACTGAGGGCGCGAACACCAGGAACGACCCGTCGCTCTCGTCGGCTTCGGCGACGAACACGCCGCCTTCGCCGTGGTGCGCGTTCGCCCCGGACTCGTTGAGGTCGCCGCCGATCGCGAACGACGGGTCGAGCCTGCAGTGCTGCAGCGCGACGGTGAGCATCGAGGTCGTGGACGTCTTGCCGTGCGTGCCGGCGACGCAGGCGACCCGGTGGTCGGCCATCAGCGCGGCGAGCGCTTCGGCGCGGCGCAGCACGGCCACCCCGCGGCGCTGGGCTTCGACGAGTTCCGGGTTGTCCGGCCGGATCGCGGTGGACACCACGATCGCCGTCGGGTCCTCGTCGAGCTGGTCGAGGTTCTCGCCGCGGTGCCCGAGCGCCACGTGCGCGCCTTGCGCGCGCAGCGCCAGCACGGTGCGGGAGTCGCGGGCGTCGGAACCGGACACCTGCCGGTCGCGGGCCAGCAGGATGCGGGCGATGCCGCTCATGCCGGCGCCGCCGATGCCCACGAGGTGCACTCGGGACAGCAGGTCGTCGGTACCGCTGCGTTGCGCGGTCTGTGGTTCGGTCACTGGCCGGCCACCTCCAGCACGATTCGTGCGAGCACCTGGTCGGCTTCGCGATGTCCGGTGCCCAGCGTGGCACGACTCATCATCTGCAGCCGCTGCGGGTCGCGGCCCAGCGGCAGGATCTCGTTGATGACCTTGTCCGGGGTCATGTCCTCATCGGACACGAGCAGCGCGCCGCCGGCGGAGACGACGGGCTGCGCGTTGAGCGCCTGCTCCCCGTTGCCGTGCGGCAGCGGCACGAACACCGCGGGCAGGCCGACCGCGGAGACCTCGGCGACCGTCATCGCCCCGGAGCGGCACACCACGAGGTCCGCCGCCGCGTAGGCGAGGTCCATCCGCTCCAGGTACGGCACGGCGTTGTAGATCGGCGCGCCCGGCACCTGCTGCACGGCGAGGGTGTTCTTCGGGCCGTGCGCGTGCAGCACTCCGATGCCCGCCCGGCCGAGCGCCTGCGCGGCACCGGAGAACGCGGTGTTCAGCGTCTGCGCGCCCTGCGAGCCGCCGAACACGAGGATCGTCGGCGCGTGCGGGTGCAGCCCGAAGAACTGCCGGGCCTGCATGCGCAGCGCCGCGCGGTCGAGGCCGGTGATGGATTCCCGCAGCGGGATGCCGATGGGCCGGGCCCCGGCGAGTCCGCTGTCGGGGGTGGCGGCCAAGATCCGCTCGGCGAACCGGGCGCCGACCTTGTTCGCCATGCCCGCTCGGGCGTTGGCCTCGTGCACGACGATCGGTGTCTTGCCGCGCGCCGCCAGGTAGGCGGGGAGCGATACGTAGCCGCCGAATCCGACGACGACGTCGGCTTCGACGCGTTCCAGCACGTCCTTCGTCTTGCGCACCGAGTCCCACACCTTGCCCGGCATCTTCAGGAGTTCGGCGCTGGGTTTGCGCGGCATCGGCACCGGCGGCACCAGTTCCAGCGGGTAGCCGCGAGCGGGCACCAGCCGGTTCTCCAGGCCGCGCTCGGTGCCGAGCGCGGTGATGCGCGCGTCGGGCCGCAGCCTGCGCACGGCGTCGGCCAGGGCGAGGGCCGGCTCGATGTGTCCGGCGGTGCCGCCGCCTGCGACGACGACCGACAGGCCGCGCCGGGCGGGGTATCCGGGGTATCCGGGGGCCGGTTGCTGCCCGCTCAACGGTGTCCTCCTCGTGTCTGTGCCCGGGATCCGGTCTTGCCGCGGGCCGCGGTGCGGTTCCGCGCGTCCGGTGATCCCCGGCGGGTCGGCTGTGCCCCTGCGCTGCGCGCACCAGGGCGAGTCGAGGGTGCGGTGCGCGCCGCGCGGCGTTTCGCCGGCGGGCGGTAGGGCTCGGGTGTGGACAGCCGCAGCAGTTTCCCGACGCGGCCTGGTCCGAGGGACCGTAGCGCGGCGATCGCTTCGGGTTCGTGCCGGGCGAAGTTCGCCAGCAGCCCGAACACCAGCATGCTGGTCACCACCGACGAGCCGCCGGAGGAGATCAGCGGCAGCGGCAGCCCGGTGATCGGCAGCAGGCCCACCACGTAGCCCACGTTGATCGCGGCCTGTCCGACGAGCCAGGCGGTGAGGGTGGCGGCGACGAGCCGGATCCACGGGTCGGTGTTGCGGGCGGCGATGCGCATGCCGACGTAGGCGGTGGTGCCGAACAGGATCAGCACGACGGTGCAGCCGACGAACCCGAGTTCTTCGCCGATCACGGCGAAGATGAAGTCGTTGTGCGCGTTGGGCAGGTACTGCCACTTGGACCAGCCTTGGCCGAGGCCGCGGCCGAACAGCCCGCCGTCGGCGAGCGCGAACAGCGCCTGCCGCGCGTGGTAGCCGCGCCCGGTGGGGTCGGAGGCGGGGTCCAGGAAGGTGGTGATCCGGTCCATCCGGTATTGCGCGACCATCGCGAGCACGACGGCGGCGGTGATGGCGCCGAGCACGGACACGCCGAACAGCCGCAGCGGTGCGCCCGCGAACCACATCAGGGCGAGCAGCACGATGAACAGCGTGATCGTGGAGCCGAGGTCGGGCTGGAGCATGACCAGCGCGAACATCATCATCGCGGCGGGCACCACGGGCACCAGCAGGTGCCGGTACTGCGCGAGCAGCCCGCGCTTGGTCACCAGCACGTGCGCGCCCCAGAGAGCGAAGGCGATCTTGGCGAATTCGACGGGCTGGAAGGAGACGCCGCCGAGCACGAACCAGCTCTGCGCGCCGTTGCGTTCGGTGCCCAGCGGGGTGAGCACGAGCAGCAGCATCAGCAGGCAGCCGCCGAACACGGTCAGGCTGTGCTTGCGCATCTGCCGCACCGGCAGCCGCAGCGCCCCGTAGAACAGCAGCAGTCCGGCGGCGCAGTAGATGACCTGGCGGATGAAGATGTCGTAGGACGATCCGGCGCTGGTGAACGAGTCCACGCTGGACGCGGACAGCACCATCACCAGGCCGAACACGGTGAGCAGCCCGAACACGGCCAGCAGCAGGTGGAACGAGGCAAGCGGCCGGGTGAGCCACGCGGTCAACGGCGTGGTGATCGCGGCGATGCCGGTGGGGCGGCTGCTGCGGCGCGGGCGGCGCGCGGTGGCGGTGGAGGTGGCCACGGCGTCACCCGTCGGAGGGGGCGATCGTGGCGGGCAGCGCCCGCACGGCGTCGGCGAAGGCCCGGCCCCGGTGCGCGTAGTCGGTGAACATGTCCATCGAAGCGGCGGCGGGGGCGAGCAGCACCGCCGTGCCGGGGTCGGCGAACGCGGCGGCCTTGGTCACGGCCTGGGACATGCCCTCATCGTCTCCCGACGCGACCTGCTCCACGGGCACGTGCGGGGCGTGTCGGGCGAGTGCTTCGGCGAATGCGGCGCGGTCGCGGCCGATGAGCACCACGGCGGCGAGCCGGTCGGCGTTGCGGGCGACGAGTTCGTCGACTTCGGCGCCTTTGAGCAGTCCGCCCGCGATCCACACGACGCGGTCGTGCGCGCGCAGCGCGGCGTCGGCGGCGTGCGGGTTGGTGGCCTTGGAGTCGTCGACGTAGGTCACTCCGGCGATGTCGGCGACCGTCGCGGAGCGGTGCGCGCCGGGTTCGAATTCGCGGAGTCCGCGCTTGACGGCGTCGGCGGGCACGCCGTAGGCGCGGGCGAGCGCGGCGGCGGCGAGCGCGTTGGCCAGGTTGTGCGGGCCGCCGGGGCGCACGTCGGCGACGTCGGCGAGGACTTCGCGGTCGCCGAAGGCGCGGTCGACGAGCGCGGCGCCGGAGATGCCGAGCTGGTCCGGTCCCGGCTCGCCGAGGGTGAACGACACGGGCCTGCCCGCTCCGGTGGACAGGCGGGTGGACCAGTCGTCGTCGGCGTTGTGCACGGCGACGACGTTGCCCGCGTACACCTTGGCCTTCGCCGCGCCGTAGGCGTCGAGGGTGCCGTGCCAGTCGAGGTGGTCGTCGGCGAGGTTGAGCACTGCTCCGGCGTGCGCGGCCAGCGACCGGGACCAGTGCAGCTGGAAGCTGGACAGTTCCACCGCCAGCACCCGGTGCCCGGCGCGCACCGCGTCGACGACCGGGAGCCCGACGTTGCCGCAGGCGACGACGTCGAGCCCGGCGGCGCGCAGGATGGCTTCGAGCATGGTGACGGTGGTGGTCTTGCCGTTGGTGCCGGTGACGGCGAGCCAGTCGGCGGGTTCCGGGCGCTGCCGGTCGAGCCACCAGGCGAGTTCGACTTCGCCGAGGATCTCGATCCCGGCGTTCTCGGCGGCGGCCAGCAGCGGCGCGGTGGGCCGCCAGCCGGGGCTGGTGACCAGCAGCTCGGTCCCGTCGGGCGGTTCGAGCAGTCCGGGCACGAGGTGACCTCCGCCGTCGCGCACGGTGTCGAGCGCGGCCAGCCGCTCTTCGGACGCGTCGGTGACGGTGACCTCGGCACCGGCGGCCAGCAACGCCTCCGCCGCCGAGCGCCCGGACACCCCGGCCCCCGCGACGAGCACCCGCCGCCCCCGCAACGTTCGCGCCACCGCACTCTCCGTTCCTGCTCGACGACCCGCTCACCCACCGGGTCGTGGAATCCTTACCGAAGATCTTTTGATCATTGTCCTGTCAGCGGCGAAGCCGCTGAGCAGTGACCACCCTGGCAGGTCGACCACCGGCGGGTTCTCAGCGGTCTTCTCGCGAGGACGGCTTTTTCCCTCGTGGCGGAGCCACTCGGGAAAAAGACCCCGCAGCGAGAAGACCGCTGAGGTTCCGCTACCCGACCCACTACGCAGACCACTCCGAATCACCTCGACGACTCATCACACGTCGACGAGGCTGAGCCAGTCTGCGTAGAAGAGTCCGACGCCGAACAGGCAGCTGATGCCCGCCAGCACCCAGAATCTGATGATCACCGTGGTTTCCGCCCACCCGGCGAGCTCGAAGTGGTGGTGGAACGGCGCCATCCGGAACAGCCTGCGCCGGGTGCTGCGGAACACGACGATCTGCAGCACGACCGACAGCGCCTCGACGACGAACAGCCCACCGATGATGATCATGAGCAGTTCGGTGCGGGTCACCATGCTCAGCCCGGCGACGAGGCCGCCCAGCGCCAGCGACCCGGTGTCGCCCATGAAGATCTTCGCGGGTGCCGCGTTCCACCACAGGAATCCGATGCACGCGGCCATCGCCGCGGCGGCTACCACCGCGATGTCCAGCGGGTCCCGCACCGTGTAGCAGGCCGGGCCGGTGCCGCTGCCGCCCGTGCAGTCGTAGCGCAGCTGCCAGAACGAGATGAGCACGTAGGTGGCCAGCACCATCGCGGCGGTGCCGCCGGCGAGCCCGTCCATTCCGTCGGTGAAGTTGACGGCGTTGGACCAGCCGCTGATCGCCACGTACGCGAAGATCACGAACCCGATCGTGCCGAAGGACACGACGGTGATGTCGCGGATGAACGACAGGTGCTCGGAGGCGGGCGTGATCCCGTTGTTGTCCGGGAACCGCATCGCCAGGATCGCGAACAGCACCGCCGCGACCAGCTGGCCGACGAGCTTCGCGGTCTTGTTCAGGCCGAGGTTGCGCTGCTTGCGGATCTTGATGAAGTCGTCGAGGAACCCGACGATGCCCAGCGCGGTGGTCAGCCCGAGCACCAGCAGGCCGGAGACGGAGGGGCCCTCTTCGGCGACGGTGAGGTGGGTGACCAGGTACCCGACCCACATGGCGACGAGGATCGCCATGCCGCCCATCGTGGGCGTGCCGCGCTTGGCGGCGTGGGACTTCTGCACTTCTTCGCGGATCTCCTGGCCGAAGCCCTGCTTGGAGAAGATCCGGATCAAGTACGGGGTGAACAGGATGGAGACGACCAGCGCCACCGCTGCGGCGACGAGGATGCTCTTCACGGGTGACCCCCGGCTTGTTCGGTGGCGGTGTTCTCGGTGACCTGCTCGGTCAGCTGTTCCGCGACGCGCCAGAGCGCGGCGACTTTGGACGCCTTGGCGAGCACGACGTCACCGGGACGCAGCTCGGCGCGCAGCAGCGCGACGGCGGCATCGACATCCGGCACCTGGACCGACTCCTCTCCCCACGACCCTTCCAGCGACGCACCTTGGTGCATCGCGCGCGCCTGCTCACCGACCACCACGAGGCGGTCGATGTTGAGCCGGACGGCGAGCCGCCCGATCTCGTCGTGCGCGGCGACCTCGGCGTCGCCGAGTTCGCCCATGACTCCGAGCACCGCCCAGGCGCGGCCCGGTTTGCCCCTGGTCATCGAGGCGAGCGTTTTCAGCGCCGCGCGCACCGATTCCGGGTTGGCGTTGTAGGCGTCGTTGATGACGGTGACGCCGCCGGAGGTCTCGGTGACCTCCATGCGCCGGGCCGAGACCCGCCGCACGCCGCCGAGCCGGTCGGCGGCTTCCTCGACGCTCGCGCCGAGTTCCATCGCGATGGCGGCGGCGGTGAGCGCGTTGCCGATGTGGTGCTCGCCGTGCAGCGGCAGCCGCACCCGCGCGGAACCGGCGGGGGTGGCCAGCGTGAACGAGGCCCGCGCCTGCTCGTCGAGGTCGATGTCCTCGGCGCGCACGTCGGCGGCGGGGCTCTGCCCGACGAGCACGACGCGCGCGGAGGTCCGCTCGGCCATGGCGGCGACCAGCGGATCGTCGGCGTTGAGCACCGCGACTCCGCCGTCGGCCGCGGCGGGCAGCGCTTCGACGAGCTCGCCCTTGGCCTGCGCGACCGCTTCCTGCGAGCCGAACTCGCCGAGGTGGGCGCTGCCGACGTTGAGCACGGCGCCGATGCGCGGCGGCGCGACCTCGCACAGCGCCGCGATGTGGCCGACTCCGCGCGCCGAGAGCTCCAGCACGAGGTGCCGGGTGGTGTCGTCGGCGCGCAGCGCGGTCCACGGGTGGCCGAGTTCGTTGTTGAACGAGCCGGGCGGCGCCACCGTCTCGCCGGCGGGGGCGAGCACCTGCGCGATGAGGTCCTTGGTCGAGGTCTTGCCGGACGAGCCGGTCACTCCGACGACGGTGAGGTCGGGCAGCCGGTCCACCACGGCGCGGGCGAGGCGCGCGAGTCCGGCGAGCACGGCGGCACCGCTGCCGTCGGTGTCCCCGGCGAGCGCCATCACGCGGTTCGGGTGGTGTTCGGGCAGCTCCGGAACGATCACCGTCGGGATCGGTTCGTCCGCTGTGGACACTTCACGCGCGGCGAGCACGCCGGCGGCTCCGTCTGCGACGGCGCGGGCGGCGAAGTCGTGCCCGTCGACGCGTTCGCCCGGGACGGCCACGAACAGCCCGCCGGGGCGGACCTGCCGGGAGTCGAACTCCACGGAACCGGTGACGATCTCGGTCCCGTCCGCGTGGTGGAGCCTGCCGCCGACCGCTTCCGCGATGTCAGCCAGGCTGAGCCGGATCACCTTGCCTCCTCGTTGCTGCCCCGGCCACCGGCCGGGTAGGTCGGCTCCCCCGAGCTCTGCGTTCCCCCGCTGCCTTCGCCGAGCCGGGCGCTGCCGGTGTCGAGCCTGCGCCGCAGCGCCGCCGCCACCTCGTCCCGGTCGGAGAAGGGGTGCACCACGCCGGCGACGTCCTGCCCGGTTTCGTGGCCCTTGCCCGCGATCACGACGACGTCTCCGACGCGGGCCCGGTGCACGGCCTCGGCGATGGCCTCCCTGCGATCGCCGACTTCGAGCACCTCACCGCGTTCGCCCTCCGGCACGTCGAGCGCTCCGCCGAGCATGGCGGCGCGGATGTCGGCCGGTTCCTCGCTGCGCGGGTTGTCGTCGGTGACGACGAGCAGGTCGGATCGGCGGGCCGCGGCTTCCCCCATCAGGGGCCGCTTCGCGACGTCCCGGTCGCCGCCGCAGCCGAGCACCACGAGCACCCGGCCGCCGACGTGCGCCCCGGTGACCTGCGCGCGCGCCGCGTCGAGCACGGCGGCGACGGCACCGGGTTTGTGCGAGTAGTCCACCACGGCGGTGAAGTCCTGCCCGAGCGCGACCCGTTCCATCCGGCCGGGCACGTCCACTTCGGCGAGGCCCTGCTCGATCGCCGCCGCGGGCACGCCCGCCGCGGTGAGCACCCCGGCGGCCAGCAGTGCGTTGGCGATGTTGAACGGCCCCGGCAGCCGCAGCCGCACGTCCAGCGTCCCGTCCGGCCCGTGCGCGCGGAAGCGCTGCTCCCCGGTGGGGAACGCTTCGACGTCGGTCGCGGTCCAGGAGGCGTCGCCGGTGGTGGACACGGTGATCGTGTCGTCGGTGACGAGCCGCTGCCCCCAGCCGCCGTCGACGCACACCACTTCGTGCTCGGAGCGGCCGTCGAACAGCAGCGCCTTCGCCTGGAAGTAGTCGTCGAGGTCGCGGTGGAAGTCCAGGTGGTCCTGGGAGAGGTTGGTGAACGCGCCGACCGCGAACCGGGTGCCGCCGACGCGGCCCAGCGCGAGCGCGTGGCTGGAGACCTCCATCGGCACGTGCGTCACGCCGTGCTCGACCATCACCGCCAGCAGCGCCTGCAGGTCGGGAGCTTCGGGCGTGGTGAACGCGCTGTCGAGGCGTTCGCCCGCGATGCGGGTCTCCACGGTGCCGACGAGGCCGGTGGTGTGACCGGCGGCGCGCAGCGCGGACTCCAGCAGGTAGCTCGTGGTCGTCTTCCCGGACGTGCCGGTGACGCCGAGGATGGTGAGCCGCTGCGAGGGGTCGCCGTAGATGCGGGCGGCGGCGGAGCCGAGCACGCCGCGCGGGTCCTCGTGCACCAGCAACGCGACCTCACCGGCGACCACCCGCGGGTGGTCCAGCAGGGCGACGCGGTCCACACCGGCCTGGTCGGTGAGCACCGCGGTGGCACCGGCGGTGAGCGCGTCGGCGGCGAAGTCGGCACCGTGCACCCTGGTTCCGGGCAGCGCGGCGAACAGATCACCGGCCCGGACTTGCTGAGCTCGCAACGTTGCTCCGGTCACCAACCCATCACCAGGGTTGTGACCAGGCACGTTGATGACCCGTGCGCCGATAGTCTCGGCGAGTTCGTGGATCTGCACCGGCTCGACCTGAGCGGGTCGAGGCGGGGCTGTCGCGACCGCGGAAGGCACGTCGCGCAAGGCTACCGGTACCACCTGACGGGTCATGCTCATGGTCACCTCTGCGCACAGCGCGTTCTCGGACTGGGCCGTTCGGAGCAGCCCGCGGGACGGGCCGACGTCCAGTAGAACGCCTCCGGCGCGTCCCCGTCGGCGGGCCTCGCCACCGGCGCGGCGGCCGGTGCCGCGCGACGCGCGGAATGGTCGTCGCGGTACCGCGGAGAATGCGCGCGGGAATGCGCGGCGAACGCACTCCGCAATTCACCCGATGGAACTCCGGGAGCGGGGCACTCGTTCCTCCCACCGGCGGAATCCGTTTCTCGAAACCAGTTTCGAATTCGACGCCGGGCGGGTGATCCGGAAACCGCCGATTCCCCGATCCGGCTCCGCGGCGAACCACGTCGAACCCCGTCAGGGTCCCTGACCTGGCCTGCGCGGACGCAGCGCCGCCACCGGCACCGGAGCGGTGCGCCCGCGAGCGAAGGGAAATGCCGGCCATGACCTCGGTCACCCGCACCCCGAAACCCCTACTTGTGGGCGGGGCCGTTCGCGGGTGACGACTGGTCCGTCTCGTGCAACTTCCGGCGGATCGTGGTGCGAACCGCCGATCGTCGTTTAGCGTTCATCTCGCCAGGTCGGTGATTCCGCGGATTTCGGGAGGATCGGTGGAAGAACGACTCGGGCGGGGGGCGGCTCCGGCCGCGAGCACCGCCGGAGCGGCGACGCAGCGGGTGCCGTCGCCATCGGAATTCGACGATCACCTCGGGTCCAGCGGCCCGCGCATCCCGTCCTGAGCTCCGGGCGTGCACGGGCCGTGGCGCGAGCGGCCCGTGCACGTCGCGGCGCACCGATCCGGCCGGATCGCATCGCGCCGCAACGGTCGCACGTCCTCGATGAGCCCCGGAAAAGCTCCACTACCGGCGGTCGGTCTTTGATATACCGGGTGTGATCACTGCTCGCCGAGCCGGGGGATCGCATGCCTGAGATTCGCGTAGCGCTGGAAGCACCGGACATGGCTCCGGAGAGACTCGATCACGCCACCCACTTGATGCAGTTCAACTTGAAGAAGGTCGGCGGCCTGGCCGTGCACCGGGTGCGGGAGGCACCGCCGCCGGACAGCCTCGGCACCGGGGCGCTGATCGCGGAACTGCTGGTAGTCGGCTCGGTGGGCGTGGGCACGGCGAGCACCCTGTCCTCCGTGCTCACCAGCTGGCTCGAATTCCACAGCCACCGGGCGATCACCTTGCGGGCCGGGGACGTGCACCTGCGCGCGGACGCCGACACCGACGGCGAGGAGATCGAATCGGTGCTGCTGCGGATGACCGACGCGAGCGGCGCGTGAGCCGTGACGGCGCGAGGTACGCGCTGCTGGTCGCCACCTCGGAGTACTTCGACCCGCGGCTGCGCGGGCTGCACGCCTCGGAGGAGACCCAGGAGCTCAAGCAGCTGCTCGCCGACCACGACATCGGCCGGTTCGACGTGGTGCACGCCCTCATCAACGAGACGAAGGCGGCGATCGAGCGGGCCATCGAGGAGCTGTTCGCCAAGTGCGAGCCGGGCGACGTGGTGCTGCTCTACATCGCGGGCCACGGCATCAAGAACGACGACAACCAGCTGTTCTTCGCCGCGGGCAACACCGACTTGAACCTGCCCTACTCCACGGCGGTGCCCGCGCAGATCGTGCACCGCATGATCACCGAGTGCCAGGCCGGGTCGAAGGCGGTCGTGCTGGACTGCTGCTACAGCGGCGTGTTCAACGACGGTGCTGTTCCCCGCTCCGGCGACGCGGTGAACCTGGAGGAGCAGCTCGGCGGCGGGCTGTTCACCATGACCGCCAGCAACGAGATCGAGTACGCCTACGAGACCCCGCGGCCTCGGGAGGACCGGCCGCAGCCCGGGTCCACCTTCACCTCGGCGATCATCGAGGCGATGCGCACCGGTGCGCCCGACACCGACCACGACGGCAAGATGACCTTCAACGAGCTCTACAAGTTCGTGCACAAGCGGGTGACGGAGGAAGGCAGGCAGACCCCCACTCGCGGCGGGAACCAGCACGGCGACATGATCTTCTCGTGGGTCCGCGGCGCCCGCTACACCGTGGACCTGCGCCCGGTGCGGATCGGCGAGCTGCTCGCCGATCACCCCAAGGACGGCGACGCGACCTCGCCGGTGCCCATCGGCCGCACCCGGGCGTCGGACCGGCAGTCCGTGGAGCACGTCGAGCTGGACCTGTTCCGGCACAACACGCACGTGGCGGTGGTGGGCCGGATCCACTCCGGGAAATCGACGCTGCTGGAGACCTTGATCTACAGCCTCACCGCGATCAGCGGCGCCGACCAGGTGCAGTTCAAGTGCCTCGACGGCGACGGCAGGCTCGCCGGGCTGGCGCAGGTCTACTCGGCGGGGCACACCGCGGAAGCGGTGATCGAACTGCTCGGCGAGGTCAAAGAGCTGATCGCCCGGCGCCGCGAGCTGTTCGCGGCCGGCATCTCCACCATCGCGCGCTACCGCAGGCTCCGCCGGGAACGTCCCGACCTGTTGGAGGGGTCCGATCACGCCGAGACGTTCCTGATCATCGACGGGTGGGCGTGGTTCGCCGGCCACGTCCCGGACCTGGCCGACGCGGTCATCGAGATCGCCAGCGCGGGGCTGACCTTCGGCGTGCACGTCATCGTCACCGCACGCGGCTGGTCGGAGCTGCCCGACGAACTGGTGGACCTGATCTCCGGCCGGATCGAGCTGTCCTTGCCGGACCCGGCCGAGTCCAAGCTGGACCCGGAGCTCGCGAAGCTGCTGCCCACCGAGGGGTGGGCGCAGCACGAGGGACGCGCGTTCCAGATCGCCCAGCCGCACTTCGACGAGTCCCCCGACGACATCGCGGGGCTGGTGGCCGCGCTGTCCGGCACCGCCGAGCCGGAGGCCGCACCGCCGCCCGCGCCCTCGTCCAGCGGCGCGCTCGGTCTCTTCCCGCTGCTGGGCCGCCCCGACGTGACCGCGTTCGACCCGAGCGAGACCTGGCGCCCCCGGCTGATCGAGCAGCGCTACCAGGCCGTCATCGGCGCCTGGGACGACACCCCGATCACTCTCGACCTCAAGGACGCCGCCAAGGGCGGCATGGGGCCGCACGGGCTCTGCGTCGGCGACGCCGGATCCGGCAAGTCGGAGTTCCTGCGGACCTTGGTGCTGTCGCTGATGGCCACGCACTCCCCCGAAGAGGTCAACTTCGTGCTCGTCGACTGGGCGGGTGACGGGACCTTCGCGGACTTCCGGGACGCCCCGCACGTCTCGGGGATCATCCCCACCCTGCGCGAGGATCCGCGGCTGGTCGCTCGCATGGGGGAAGCCCTGTCCGGTGAGATCCAGCGCCGCCAGGCGCTGCTGGGCAAGGTGCGGGCGCGCAACGTCTGGGAGTACCGGACCGAACGCGTCGAGCAGGACCTGCCCGCGCTGCCGATGCTGCTGGTGGTGATCGACGAGTTCACCGAGCTGCTCCACGAACAGCCCGAGCTGGCCGACCTGTTCGCGATGATCGGCCGGATGGGCCGTTCGCTGCAGGTGCAGCTGCTGCTGTCCGGGCGCCGCGTCGAGGAGTCCGCGCTGCGCGGCCTGGACGGGCACCTGACGTACCGGATCGCGCTGCGGACGCTCAACGCCGCCGATTCCCGCGCCGCGATCGGCGAGGGCGACGCCGCGGAGCTCCCCGACACCGGTGGTCACGGCTACCTCCGGCACGCGGCCGGGGTGCACCGGTTCCGCGCCGCCTACGTCTCCGGTCCCGCGCACGGCGATCAGCGCACCGGGGCGGAGTCGCGCAGCGAGCTGCGGCTCGCGGTGCGCCGGATGCGCGGCACCGGCCCGACCGCGAAACCGATCTGGCTGCCCCCGCTGCGGGAACCCCCGACGCTGGAGAAGCTGCTGCCACCGCTCGCCGAACGGCGTCGCGGACCGCGGCTGCGCACGCCGATCGGCGTCGTCGACATGCCGTACGAGCACAAGCAGGAGACGGTGCGGGTCGACCTGTCCGGGGGTTCCGGGCACGTGGCCGTCGTCGGGTCGCCCGGTTCCGGGAAGTCGGCCGCGGTGCGCACCTTGCTGCTGTCGCTGGCCCAGACCCACACCCCGGAGGAGGTGCAGTTCTACTGCATCGACCTGGGCGGCGGCCGCCTGCGCGCGGTGCGCGACCTGCCGCACGTCGGCGCCGTCTCCGGGCGCGACGCCCCGGACGTGCTGCGCCGCACCATCGCCGAGCTGCGTGTCCTGCTGGCCTGGCGGGAGGCCCGCTTCATCGACCGCGGCATCGACTCGATGGAGACCTACCGCGATCAGCGCCGCCGCGGCGAAGGGCTCGACGATGATTCTTACGGGGACGTCTTCCTGATCATCGACGGCTGGGCTGCGCTGCAGGACGAGTTCGACGGCGCGGACCGGGACGTGGTCAACCTCGCTTCCCAGGGCCTCGGTTTCGGGCTGCACGTGGTCGTCACCGCGGACCGGTGGTCGGAGTTCCGGCCCGCGCTCAAGGATCTGCTCGGCACCCGGCTGGAACTGCGCTTGGCGGAACCGGCCGAGTCCGAGATCGACCACGACGCCGCCGAGCGGGTGCCCGACGACGAACCGGGGCGCGGCCTGCACCCGCCGAAGCTGCACATGCTCACCGCGCGCGCCGAGGGCGCCGAGGGCGAGGCCGGGGTCGCGGAGATGGTCGACAAGCTCCGCGACGGCTGGCCCGGCGCCCGCGCGCCCAGGGTCCGCCTGCTCCCGCTGCACTTGCCCTACGAGCAGCTGCCCGTCCCGGAGCGGCAGTCCCGGCCGGGTCTCGTGCCGATCGGCGTGAACGAGGACGGCATGGAGCCGATCCACCTGGATTTCCGGGCGGAACCGCACTTCTACGCCTTCGGCGAGGCGGCGGCGGGCAAGACCTCGTTGCTGCGCACCGTGATCCGCGGCATCACGACCCGCTACACCCCGAAGCAGGCCATGATCGTGCTGATCGACGTGCGGCGCGGTCTGCTCGGCTTCCCGAAGAGCCCGTACCTGGTGGAGCACGCGGTCAGCACCGACCAGCTGCGGGCCGCGGTCCGGGACTTGGCGGCGACGGTGCGCGACCGGCTGCCCGGTCCGGGCGTCGTGCGCGAGCGGTCGCGCACGCACCCGTGGTGGACGGGACCGGAGCTGTTCGTCGTGGTCGACGACTACGAACTCGTCTCCGCTCCGGGCGACAACGCGCTGGCGCCGCTGTCCGAGTTCGTGGCGCAGGCCTCCGCGGTGGGCCTGCACCTGGTGCTGGCCCGCGATTCGGCCCGCGCGAACCGCGCGCTGCACGACCCGATCATCGGCAGGATGCGCGAGATCTCCACTCCGGGCCTGCTCATGAGCGCCGACGCCGCCGAGGGCAGGCTCATCGGCAACGTCACCGCGAGCACGCTTCCGCCCGGCCGCGGCACCCTGGTCAGCCGTTCCCTCCGCAGCGGACCTCAGCAGATCCAGATCGCCCACATCCGGCCGGAATGACTCCGCCCCGGATGGCCGGGTGCGATCCCGGCGGTCACTTCACCTGCAGCACCTGTCCGGGCGCCGGGTTCGGCGACAGCGGAATGCGGTAGCGCAAGGTCAGGTAGTCGGCGATGTCGTGGAACAGCGGTGCCGACGACTTCGATTCCGGCGTGCCGCTCTTCGGCGCGTCCAGCATCAGCCCCACCACGAACCGCGGGTTGTCGGCGGGGACGATCCCGGCGAACGTGATCCAGTAGGTGCTGTTGCTGTAGCACTTGCAGGTCGGGTCGATCTGCTGCGCGGTGCCGGTCTTGCCGGAGATCTGGTAGCCCTCCAGCGCCGCGTCCGCGCCGGTGCCCTGCTGCGGTTCCTCCTGGACGACGGCGCGCAGCATGTCCTTCACGGTGTGCGCGGTCTCCGGGTTGACCACCCGCACGCCTTCGGGTCGGGGGCGTTCCACGCGCTCGCCGTCCGGCCCGGTCTCGGCCGCGATCACCCGCGGTGGCACGCGCACGCCGTCGTTGGCGATGGCCTGGTACATGCTGGCCATCTGCAGGACGGTCATGGACAGGCCCTGCCCGATGGGCAGGTTCGCGAACGTGCTGCCGGACCAGTCCTTGCGCGGCGGCACGAAACCGGCGCTCTCCCCCGGCAGTCCGATGCCGGTGGTCTCGCCGAGCCCGAACTTGTGCACCAGGTCGTTGAACCGGTCTTCGCCGAGCCGCTGCGCCGTCATCAGGGTGCCGACGTTGGAGGACTTGCCGAGCACGCCGGTGAAGGTCAGCGGCACCGTGCCGTGCGACCACGCGTCGCGGACGGTCCGGTCGGCCACCTTGATGCTGCCCGGCACCTGCAGCACGGTCTCCGGGCGCAGCAGGCCGTCCTCGATCGCCCCGGCGGCGGTGATCACCTTGTTCACCGAGCCAGGTTCGAACGGGTTGGTCACCGCCGGGTTGCCCAGGCCGTCCGGTCCCCAGGACGGCGAGTTCGGGTCGAAGGACTTGTCGTTGGCCAGCGCGTACACCTCACCGGTGTGCGCGTCGAGCACCACCGCTCCCGCGCTGCGCGCTCCGGCTTTGCGGGCGTAGTCGGAGAGCTTGTTCTGCACCATGTACTGCAGGTCGGAGTCCAGCGTCAGCTCCACGTCGGAGCCGGGCACGGCCGGTTCCAGCTCCCGTTCGGTGCCGGGGATGACGAGGTCGCTGCCCATCGCGGTGTCCGAGACCTTCTTGCCGTCGGTGCCCGCGAGCAGCTTGTCCATCGAGCTCTCCAGCCCGAGGCGGCCTTCGATCTTGCGCGCGTCCTGGCTCCACCGCGCCCCGCCGAGCACGTTCGCCCCGTTCTCGCCCGCCGGGTATTCGCGGGTGGCCCGGTACTCCTCGCCGATCTGCGGGTACTTCTCGGTGATCGTGCGGGCGAGCGCGGGTTCGATCAGCGGGCCGATCGTGGTGTAGGTCGACTTCGAGAACAGCGCCGCGAGCACGTCCTGCTCGGCGACGCGGTTGCCGAGGGTCTTCGTGATGAACCGCGCGATCTCCCGCTTGTACTGGTCCGAGGTGGGTTCCGAGGGATCTTCGGCGTGCGCCTTGTCCTGCTCGTCGGCGAGCCGCGTCGGCGTCGCGTAGAGCTGGCGGGCCTCGCTGCTGAACGCGAGCACGTTGCCGCTGCGGTCGGTGAAGGAACCGCGTTCGGCGGGGATCGCGTCGTTGGTGAAGCGCTGCTGAGCCGCCGCGGCGGCCAGGTCCTGCGCGTCGAAACCCTGCACCATGATCAATTTGGTGCCGGTGAGCACCAGTGCCACGACCAGTAACAACCGGCCGATGCGCAACCGCCTGGCGCTCCCGGCCACGTCGGTGCGCGCGGTCCGCCTCCCCCCGGCGGTCCGCGTCCCCCTGCGCACCATCAGTCCCCCTCCACCGCCGGAATCAGCGCGGCCTGTCGCTGCGGCGCCGGATCTTGCGCTCCGGGCGCCGGGTTCTGCTCGACCGGTTTCGGCGGTGTCGCCGGCCCGGTCGCGGCCTGCGGCTCACCGATCACGTGGACCGAGCCGTCGGGGTGCGTCACCAGGTGCGCGGGCGGTCCGGGCGGCGCCACCATGCCGAGCTCCGTCGCCTTGCGCTCCAGCGCGGGCGTGGAGTCGAGGTTGCTGACCTCGCGCAGCAGCTGCTCGCGGTGCTCGTTGAGCGCGGTGACCTCTTGTTCCGCCTGCTGCAGGCGGTACGAGCCGCCGACGGCGGCGATCGACAGCGACAGCGTCGCCACCAGCCCGACGCCGAGCAGGCCCATCACGGCGACCACCAGCGGGGCTCGCGACGTGGCGACCTTCGCCTGCAGCTGCCGGGCTCGCGGGCGCACCGCGGCCAGCCGCCACTGGCGGGGCTGGCGCTGCTCGGCCGCCTGGCGCTGGCGTCGCGGCCTGCGCTCCACGGTCTCCCTGGCGGAGCGGTCCCGCCGTTCCTCGCGGCGCGCGTAGGCGCGCTCGGCCGTCGCGGACCGGGTCCGCGCCTTCGAGGTCTGGGACTTCTTCTGCGGCTGCGCCTTCTTCGCCGGCTGGGTCTTGGTGGCCTGGTTCTTCGCCGCCCGGGTCGTCGTCGTCTTCGACTTCGTCGCGGAGTTCGACCGCTTGGCCGGGTCCTTCTTCTCCGCGGTGCCGGTGCGCGCTGCGGGCTTCTTGGCGCGTGCGGGTGCCGTCATGCCGCCTCCTTGATCCGTTCGGCGGCGCGCAGCCGCACCGAGGCGGCCCGCGGGTTGTCCGCCGTTTCCCGTTCACCGGCGAGTTCGGCGCCGCGGGTGAGCAGCCTCAGTTCGGGACCGTGGCCCGGCAGTTCCACCGGGAGGTCGACCGGGGTGCGTGACTTCGCGCGTTCGGCCAGTTCGCGCTTGACGATGCGGTCCTCCAGCGAGTGGTACGACAGCACCACGATCCGCCCGCCGGTCGCGAGCGAGTCCAGCGCCGCGGGCATCGCCCTGCCCAGCACGTCGAGCTCGGCGTTGACCTCGATCCGCAGTGCTTGGAAGGTGCGCTTCGCGGGATGCCCGCCGGTGCGGCGGCTGGCCGCGGGCACCGTGTCGTAGAGCATCCGCACCAGGCGGTCGCTGTGGTCGAAGGGCTCCTTGGCGCGTTCCCGCACGATCGCGTTCGCGATCTTCGAGGCGAACCGCTCCTCCCCGTACTGGCGCAGGATCCGCGCCAGCTCGCCGGGCGAGTAGGTGTTGAGCACCTCGGCCGCGGTGCGCTCGGCACCGGGGTCCATCCGCATGTCCAGCGGCGCGTCCTGCGAGTAGGCGAAACCGCGATCGGCCTCGTCCAGCTGCAACGACGACACCCCGAGGTCGAACAGCGCACCGTCCACAGTGGGCAGTTCGAGGTCGGCGAGCACGTCGGCCCACTCGTCGTAGATCGCGTGCACCAGGTGCAGCCGGTCCCGGAAGGGGGCGAGCCGCTGCCCCGCGAGCCGCAGGGCCTCCGGGTCCCGGTCCAGCCCGACGAGCGTCAGCTGCGGGTGCGCCCGCAACAGCGCTTCCGCGTGGCCGCCCATGCCGAGCGTGGCGTCCACCACGACCGCCGGGCCGCCGCTGAGCGCGGGCGCCAGCAGTTCCAGCGTCCGATCCAGCGCCACCGGAACGTGCCGGTCCTGGGCAGAACCCCGCTCGGCGTCTCCTGGCGAGTCCTCCTGCGCCACGGCGGTTCCTCCCTCCCGCAAACCGGTCACTGCTGCCGTGCTCCTCTGTGTTCTCGTGTCGTTGTCGGTTCGTCCGGGTCCGCTGGACCCGATCGCCACCACCTGCCGCGACTCCACCGCGATGGGCGAACCCACCACCGCGCGAGTCCACGGAGGACGAACGCCGTCCCGGCCGTCCGCGACCCGGGCGCCGCCGCCCGGACGGGCCCGTCGCCGCGGCCCGCGCACGTCCGGAGTTCCGCACCCGGCTCGCCGAACCGCGCGAGATCCACCGCTCCTGGTGACCTCAGGTCCCAGTCCGCTCGGGGTGTTCTGGTGCCGGGGAAGGTGCACCAGGACACGTGAGCGGACCGAGGCCTCACGCCACCGGGACCGCTAGAAGACTCCGGGCAGGACCTCCTCCCGGGCCTGCGCGTAGCTCTCCTCGTGCTCGTCGAGGTAGCTCTGCCAGCTCTCGGCGTTCCAGATCTCCAGCCGGTTGATCGCGCCGATCACCACGCAGTCCTTCTCCAGGCCCGCGTAGCGGCGCAGTTCGGCGGTGATCGGGATCCGGCCCTGTCCGTCCGGCCGCTGCTCGTCGGTGCCCGCGAACAGGTACCGCTGGTAGGCGCGGACGGATTCGTTGGTCAGCGGAGCCTCGGCGACCTTGCGGGCCATCTGCTCGAACTCGGCGCGCGGGAAGACGTAGAGGCAGTGGTCCTGTCCTTTGGTGACCATCAGCCCCCCTGCCAGTGCGTCCCGGAACTTCGCCGGCAGCGTCAGACGACCTTTGTCGTCGAGCTTGGGGTTGTGGGTACCGAGGAACATCCCGGTCCACCTCCCCCCTCGGGCCTGCGGCCCGACGACTCCACCTCGACGGGAGACCGGCGATGCCGACCACCCCGCACTCCCCGGAGCCGGGCGGGACCCCCGTCTGCCCCACCGAGCGCCACAGTACCCCACTTCACTCCACCGTCAACCTGGAACGCCGTCCGACGCGCCACGGCGTGTCGGACGTTTGCCCAGCTAGGGGGCCTCTGAAGGAAAGCCCGCGGAGGTGGGGGACGGGTGGGGGACGAGTGGGGACGCCGGCCGGAAACGACCTCCCGGCGGCCGCCGATCATGCCGGGGAGCACTCCGGGCCGCCTTCGGGCGCCGCCGCGGGTCCGCGGTGGGGGAAGGTGGGGAACGCCCCAGGACACCGGCACCGGTACGGCGGCCGCCTGCGGTTTGGCACACTGCAAAGGCACCTGAGCGCGCGATCGCCGACCACACGACCGCCGATCGCCGGTCGACGGGCGCCGGCAGCGACGTCAACGCGGACGCGGCGTGCCGCTGCGCTCGGAGGAACACCTGGAGGTTGCGTGACGCCCAACATGCCCACGTCCGGCACTGCGTTCGCCGGTGGCGGGCACGCCGACGCCGTGACCCGCGGCAACGGCGGGCACGTGCGGGAGACCGAGCCCGCGACGATCGCCACGCTGCACGGCACCGTGCAGCGGATCGCGGCCAACGTCGAGCAGGTCCTCGTCGGCAAGCCCGAGGTGGTGCGGATCGCACTGGTCACCCTGCTCGCGGAAGGCCACCTCCTGGTGGAGGACGTGCCGGGCGTGGGCAAGACCTCGCTCGCGAAGGCTCTCGCCCGCTCCATCGACTGCACCGTGAACCGGATCCAGTTCACCCCGGACCTGCTGCCCAGCGACATCACCGGTGTCTCGCTCTACAACCGGCAGGCCGAGAGCTTCGAGTTCCGGCCCGGCCCGGTGTTCGCGAACATCGTCGTCGGCGACGAGATCAACCGCGCGTCCCCGAAGACCCAGTCCGCCCTGCTGGAGTGCATGGAGGAGGACCAGGTCACGGTCGACGGCGAGACCTACGCGCTGGACGCGCCGTTCATGGTGATCGCCACCCAGAACCCGATCGAGATGGAAGGCACCTACGCGCTGCCCGAGGCGCAGCGCGACCGGTTCACCGCGCGGGTGTCCATCGGCTATCCCGATCCGCAGGCGGAACTGGCGATGGTCGACGAGCACACCGGCCGCGAACCGATGGAGCAGCTGCGCCCCGTCGCCGACGCCGACCAGATCCGCGCGCTGCTGCGCGCGGTGCGCGGGGTGCACGTGAGCACCGAGCTGCGCCGCTACGTGATCGACCTGGTCACCGCCACCCGCACCTTGCCGGAGCTGCGGCTCGGCGCCTCCCCCCGGTCCACGTTGCAGCTGGTGCGCGCGGCCCGCGCGCAGGCCGCGCTGTCCGGGCGGGACTACGTGATCCCGGACGACGTGCAGAACGTCGCGGTACCGGTCCTGGCGCACCGGCTGGTGCTGACCAGCGAGGCGCGGGCGACTCGTCGTTCCGCGTCCGACCTGGTGGGGTCGCTGCTGCGCCGGGTCGAGGTGCCGCGCGGCGACACCGGGCCCCGGCGGTAGGCCCGTGCTGTCCGGCCTGACCGTCCGGGGCCGCTGCCTGCTCGCCGCGGGCGTGGCCGCGGCGGTGTGCTCGCTCGTGCTCGACGAACGGGACCTCCTGCGGATCGCGGCGTTCGTGGTGGTGCTGCCGCTGCTGGCGCTGCTGCTGGCGAGCCGGGCGCGGCACGGGGTGCGCGTCCGGCGGGAGGTGCTGCCGGGGCGGGTCCCGGTCGGCGGGAACGTCGCGGTGCGCCTGCACGTCACGGGCTCCGGCGGGGTGCCGGTCGGCGGGCTGCTGCTGGAGGACGGCGTGCCGCACGCGCTCGGCGGTCGGCCGCGGTTCCGGCTGGACCACGTGCGCCGGTCGGGCGCGGTGCTGGAGTACCCGGCGAGCCCGGGGCTGCGCGGAATCCACCAGATCGGCCCGTTGCGCACCCGGATCGGCGATCCGTTCGGCCTCACCGAGTTCGAGCACGAACTGGCCGGCCGCAGCCGTCTGGTGGCGGTGCCGAAGGTGGTGCCGCTGGGCGGGTTGCCCGCCGGTTCAGGTCTCGGCACCGGGGAGGACGGGTCGACGCGGCTGCGGGCCGGGCACGGCGACGACGACACGATGGTCCGCGAGTACCGGCACGGCGACGACATCCGGCGCGTGCACTGGAAGAGCACCGCGAAGCGGGACGAGCTGATGGTGCGCGTCGAGGAGCGGCCGTGGCACGGCGGCGTGACGGTGCTGCTCGACCGGCGGTCCGCCGCGCACCGCGGGACGGGCGCGGCGGCGAGCTTGGAGTGGGCGGTCTCGGCCGCCGCCAGCATCTGCGCGCACCTGCACGCGAACGGCCAGCAGGTCCGGCTGGTCACGGAGGACGCCGCGACGCTCAGCGGCGGCCCCGGCCCGTTCGACGGCGGCCAGGACGATTCGGCGATGCTGGACGCGCTGGCGGCGGTGCGCCCGTCGGCGCAGCGCGACCTGGTGTGCCCGCAGGATCCGGGCAGCGGTCAGGAACTGATCGCGGTGCTGGGCGCCACGACCACCGCCGGTGTGCAGGAGCTGACCCGGCTGCGCCCGGAGCGGGCGCGCAGCCTCGCGCTGCTGCTGGACGTGCGCACGTGGGCCGGTGATCCGTCCGATGGTTCGTTCGCGCCGCAGCGCACCGCGGAGCGGTTGCGCGCTTCCGGCTGGACCGTGGTCGTCGTCGACGGGCCGCGGTCGTCGCTGGCGGGCGCGTGGGGCAGGTTGTGCCAGGCGGCGCCGGTCGGCACCGCCGGTTCGGGGGCGATGTCGTGAGCACTCGGGTTCGTCCGGCGAGCACGACGGCGGTGTCGACGCTGGCCGCCGTGGTGGCGACGCTGACCGCGTCGACCGCGTTCACCGGCATCCTCGGCGACGGCCGCTGGATCGTCCCGGCGGTGCTGGCGGTCGTCGTGGTCGGCGGCACCGGTCTGCTGGGGCGCACGTTGCGCTGGTGGACGCCGCTGATCTTGCCCGCGCAGGCGGCCGTGCTGGCGATGCTGCTGTCGGCGCTGTTCACCGGGCAGGCGCTGCTGGGGTTCCTGCCGGGTTCGGGTGCGCTCGGCGAGCTGTCCGGGTTGCTCGGTCAGGCGATGACGGTGGCGCGGGAGGGCGTTCCGCCCGTTCCGGTGGAGCTCCCGCTGCAGGTGCTGATCTGCCTCGGACTGGGCGTGGTGGCGCTGCTGGTCGACGTGATCGCGGTGAGCGCGGGCGTGCCCGCCGTCGCGGGGCTGGTGCTGCTGTGCGTGGTGGCGATCCCCGCGTCGCTGGCGCCGAACATGCTGCCGTGGTGGACGTTCGTGGCAGGCGCCGCGGGTTTCGCGTTGCTGCTGGCGTGCTCCGGCAGGCATCGCCACGGCAGCGGCGGCCGGGAGGAACTGGGCCGCCGGGGCGTGGCGCTGGCCGCCGCGGCCGGGGTGGTCTCCCTGCTCACGGGTGTCGTGTTCACCGGGGTGGGCACCGAGGGCCGGTTGCCGGGTGGCGCCGCCACGGGTTACGGGTCGGGCACCGGCGGCATCGGGTTGCGGCCGTTCACGTCGCTGCGCGGCCAGCTCGACCGGGACAGCCCGGTCGACCTGTTCCGGGTGCGGGGGTTGCCGGAGCCCACGTACCTGCGGGCGATGACGTTGCAGCACTTCGACCCGGGCCGCGGGTGGGAGCTCGGCACGCTCAACGCCGGGGTGGACGCCCGCGAGCCGCTGCCGCTGCCGACGGGCACGAACACGCTGGCGCAGGGCCCGACGGCCACGGTGAACATCGATCCCGTCGGCTACCGCGATCCGTGGCTGCCGATCTTCGGCCTGCCGCGGTCCGTGGACGGGATGGGTGATCAGTGGCGCTACGACCCGGGCAGCGGTGTCGTGTTCACCCAGACCCGCCAGGAGAGCAGGCCGTACGTGGAGACGGTCACGTTGCCGTCCCCCACTCCGCAGCAGCTGCGCGAGGCGAACGGCCCGGTGGACGTGGCCCCGGAGTACTTGAACACCGATGGCGTGTCGCCGCGCATCGCGGAGCTGTCCCAGCGGCTCACCGCGGACGCGCCGACCGACTTCGACAAGGCCGTGGCGCTGCAGCGGTTCTTCACGGACCGTTCGAACGGGTTCCGGTACGACCTGAGCACGGGCCCGTCGACGAGCGGGAACGCCTTGGAGGACTTCCTGTTCCGCGGCAAGCGGGGCTTCTGCGAGCAGTTCGCCTCGTCGATGGGCGTGCTGCTGCGCTCGGCGGGAGTGCCCGCTCGGGTCGCGGTCGGGTTCACCTCCGGCTACCGCGACGGGGACGAGCGCGTGATCAGCACGAACGACGCGCACGCCTGGGTGGAGGCGTACTTCCCGCAATACGGCTGGGTCACGTTCGACCCGACTCCGCTGGCCGATGGCCGCACGGCGCTGCCCGAGTACTTGAACCCGCCCGCCCCCGCTCCCGCTCCGACGCCGGATTCGGGCGAGCAGCAGCAGCCGACGGAGTCCACCGCTCCCCAGCCGGAGGCCCCCGTCCCCGGTGACGCCGAGCAGGCCCCGGCTCCTGAGGCGCCGCGGCCTGGTTCCGGTGGTGCGTGGGTCGCGACGGGTCTCGTCCTGCTGGCGGCGCTGCTGCTGGGCATGGCGCCCGCGGTGCTGCGCGAGATCAGGCGCAGGCGGCGGCTGACCGCGATCCGCGCGGACGCGCCCGGCGCCGCGGGCTCGGCTTGGCGAGAGCTGCTGGACGAGTTCACCGACCGAGGCGGCGCCCCCGCTGACACCTCCGCGACGGTGCGCTCCACGGCGGCGACCATCATCACCACCCACGACCTGGACGAGGACGCCGCCCGAGCGGTCCACGACCTGGTCACGGCGGTGGAACGAGAGTGGTACGCCCCCACCGGCCACACCACGACCACGATGGCACCACCCCCCGCCGACACCCTCGCCCGAGCCCTCAGCGCCCTCCAGCACCGGTCTCCCCTGACCTGGCGCCAACGCCTCCTCCCCCGCTCAGTGCTCCCCCACCGCCCCGGCCAGCAAGACACAACCCCCTGACACCACCCGGAGCACACAACCGCCCAGCTGAGCGACCGAAGTCGGCTCACCGGGAAGAAAACCCCAGGCCAAGAGCCCGCGCAGCAACCGGCGAAGCCCATCAGCAAGGCTGCCCAGCACCAGAAGGCGGCACCTCGACCGGCAAAGCCACACAGCAGGCAAGCAAAGCCCCACCGAAGGCAACACCCAGCGGCGAAGCCGCGCCTGCCTGGCGGCCGAAGGCCGTACCTAGCGGCGAAGCCGCGCCTGCCTGGCGGCCGAAGGCCGTACCTAGCGGCGAAGCCGCGCCTGCCTGGCGGCCGAAGGCCGTACCTGTATTCGCGCAGCGAATAGCCCACGTCCAAAAGCCCTCACCCGCGGGTTCTCAGCTGCTTCCTCGCGAGGACAGCTTTTCCCTCGTGGCGGAGCCACTCGGGAAAAAGATCCCGCAGCGAGGAAGCAGCTGAGGTTCCGCCACCCGGACACCAAAGCAAAACGAGCCGTGGAAGCAATCCCTAAAGCCGACCTTCCACCGCACCACAGCAACCACACGCCCAAACCGGGGAAGGCTCTCAAACCCGACCCCACACGCCAAGCCGAACCCGACACCCCAACCCCACGCCAAGCCGAACAAGACTCCAAAGCCCAACAAACCCGGCGACCGAGGGTCACCGGGTTGATGGTGCAAGTGGGCTGTCGTCCGGGGTTACTGCTCGAACCGCTTCCGGAAGCGTTCTTCCATCCGCTGGGCGAACGACCCGCGTTCCCGCGGTTCGGGCTTCTTCCGGTCACCGCCGGAGGAGCCTGCGTTCGCTTCCCCTTCGGATTCCGCTTCTTGGCTGCCACCGCGCATCGCGGACAGCACCAGCACGGCGCCGCCGAACATCACGAGGAAGCCGAACACGCTCACCACGGGGATGTCGGCCGGTTTGAACGGCAGCACCACGCCGAGCACCAGCAGGATCAAACCGAGCGCGAACACGGCGATGCCTTGCAGGCGGCGGCGCCGCGACGGACGGTGCAACCGTCCACCGCGCACGGTGGAGACGAACTTCGGATCCTCGGCGTAGAGCGCGCGCTCGATCTGGTCGAGCAGTCGCTGCTCGTGCTCGGAGAGCGGCATGGCTCCTCCTCCGGCACAGGTAACTCGTGGCGCCGGAGACTCGGAGGCACGCCTCCGAGTGGGAACCCGGCGAACGCTTGGGGGCGTCACCGTCGAGGATACGGTTCCCGCGACGCCACGACTACCCGCAGGGGTCAGGTGACGGATGCAAGGTTGCCGACATCATCCCCTCGGATCAACCGAACGGCCCAACACCTGGGATTCGACCCGGGTCGCCGTCCCGGTTCGCCTCGTCGTCCGGGCCGTTGCGGTCACCCTGGGAGACGTCCGATGGCGTGCAGCCGGGTCGCGATGTCCCGCAGCGGCGGGGTGGCGGCGACCGCGCGTTCGAGTTCGGCGAGCGTGTCGGCGCCTTGCCCTTCGTGGACGGATCCGGGCACCAGGTCGCTGAACACGCCTTGGCCTTGCACGAGGTCCACGACGAGTCCCGCTTCCCGCATGCGCAGCGCGAGTTCGTCTCCGTCGAACCGGCGCAGCACGGTGTCCCCGTCGCCGTCGTGCCTGCCGTCGGGGTCCCGGAACACGTGCAGCGCGTCGGCGGGCCGCCCGGCGAGCGCTCGGGCCAGCACCGCCGCGTAGCGGTTGGACACGAGCACGGACACGGCGCCGCCGGGGGCGGTGGCGGTGACCAGCGAGGCGAGGGAGGCGGCCACGTCGTCGACGTATTCGAGCAGGCCGTGGCCGAGGACCAGGTCGGCGCCGCCGGGCGGCGCGAACGCGTGCAGCGCTTCGGTGTCGCCTTGCAGCGCGGTGATCAGCTGCGCCACTCCGGCGTCGGCGGCGCGGCGTTGCAGGGTGGCCAGCGCGTTCGGGCTGGGGTCGACGACGGTGACCTCGCAGCCCGCGGAGGCCAGCGGTACGGCCCAGACTCCGCTGCCGCCGCCGACGTCCAGGACGCGGGGCGGGCGTCCGTCCCGGCGCGCACGGGCCTCGGTGATCTCTTCTTCCAGCACCCGGTGGACGGCGTCGGATCTCATGGGCAGCAGCGTAATGGCGGGTCAGGCACGGCGACGCACCGGCGGGGCGGGACGCCGGGGCGCAGCAGCACACGAGATCGGGCCTGTTCCGTAGGCTACGGGCGTGCAAACGGTGGCAGTGCTCAGCCTCAAGGGCGGTGTCGGGAAGACGACCGTGGTGCTCGGGCTCGCTTCGGCGGCCATGCGCCGCGGCGCGCGGACCTTGGTGGTCGATCTTGATCCGCAGTGCAACGCGACGGCCGCGCTGGAACCGGACGAGACCCGCCTCGGTCTCAGCGATGTCCTCGCCGACCCGCGGGCGGAGGTGGTGCGTTCGGCGGTCGCTCCCAGCGGGTGGGGCGAGGAGGTCGACGTCCTGGTCGGTTCGGAGGACGCCGAGCTCTACAACGGCGGCCCGGACGACGGCAAGGGCGGCTTGGCGAAGCTCACCGAGGCCTTGTCCGCGCTGGATTCGCTGATCGCCGAGGGTGAGCTGCCGTACCAGCTGGTGCTGCTGGACTGCCCGCCGTCGCTGGGCAGGTTGACCCGGTCGGCGTTGATCGCCGCTGACCGCGCGCTGCTGGTCACCGAGCCGACGATCTTCGCGGTGTCCGGGGTGCAGCGCGCGTTCGAGGCGGTGCAGGCGGAGCGCGCGGCGAACAATCCGCGGCTGCAACCGCTGGGCGTGGTGGTCAACCGGGTGCGACCGCGGTCGCACGAGCACCAGTTCCGCATCGAGGAGTTGCGGGAGATCTTCGGCCCGCTGGTGATGCCGGTGGCGTTGCCGGATCGGCTCGCGGTGCAGCAGGCGCAGGGCGCGTGCCTGCCGATCCACCAGTGGGGCACGCCGGGCGCCCGCGAGGTGGCGTTGGGCTTCAACCTGCTGCTGGCCCGGACGTTGCGCGCGGGCCGGCGCAGGCCGGGCACCGAGCCGGCGCTGGACGATTCGTTCGACGACGATCCCGGCGATCACGACCCGGAGCTCGACGACGGGTCGCTGCCGGGGGCCTGATGCCCGAGGGGGACACGGTGTTCCTGACCTGCCATCGCCTGCACCGGGCGTTGGCGGGCGAAGTGGTGGTGCGCGGCGAGTTCCGCCATCCGCGGCTGGCCGAGGTGGACGTGACCGGCCGGACGGTGCGCGAGGTGCGCCCGGTGGGCAAGCACCTGCTGGTGCGCTTCGAGGGCGGCTGGACGTTGCACAGCCACTTGCGCATGGAGGGTGCTTGGCACTTGTACCCGCCGGGGGCCCGGTGGCGTCGTCCGGCGCACCAGGTCCGCGCGGTGCTCACGGTGGCGCGGTGCAGCGCAGTGGGGTTCGAGCTGCACGAGCTGCGCTGGATCCGCACGGCGGACGAGGGCGAGCTCGTCGGGCACTTGGGGCCGGATCTGCTGGCCGAGGGGTGGGATGCGGCGTCGCACGCCGAGGCGGTGCGCCGCCTCACGGCGGATCCGGCCCGCGAGGTCGGTGCGGCGCTGCTGGACCAGGCGGTGCTGGCGGGCTTGGGCAACATCTACCGCACCGAGGTGTGCTTCTTGCTGCGGCGAGCGCCGTCGACGCCGGTGGCCGAGATCGACGCGGACCGGGCGGTGCTGCTGAGCCGTCGCCTGCTGCTGCGCAACGCTTGGCACCCGGAGCAGTCCACGACCGGCGATCCGCGCCGCGACGCCCGCCACTGGGTGTACGGCCGCCGCCACTGCCTGCGCTGCGGCGGCCCGGTCACCCGAGACGCACCCCCCGGCGACCGGATCACCTACCACTGCCCCCACTGCCAACCGTGAGTTCCGGACCGGCCAGCGCGCCCAGTCACGACCAGCCGGGTTCGTCCTCGTCCTGTCAGCGGCGAAGCCGCTGAGCAGCGACCAGCTTGAGCAGGCCGAACACCCGCGGGTTCTCAGTCGTCTTCTCGCGAGGACGGCTTTTTCCCTCGTGGCGGAGCCACTCGGGAAAAAGATCCCGCAGCGAGAGAACGCTGAAGTTCCGCCACCCGACCACCCGAGCAGGACGAGACCGGAGCCCCCTCACACCTCACGGTGGGTGGAGATGGTGTCTGCTAGGCCGCGTAGCACGGGGTACACGAGCACGATGCCGATGGAGCCCCACACGAGTCCGGTCAGGCGCAGCGCTCCCAGCGACAACGTCAGGTCGCCGACTCCGGCGACGAGGGCGGTGCCGAGCACGGTGAGGTTGACGGGGTCGGCGAAGTCCACGCCCGCTTCGCTCCAGATCCGCACGCCGACGAGCGCGAGCACGCCGACGACGACGAACAGCGCTCCGCCGAACACGCCCAGCGGCATGGTGCTGATCAACGCGCTCAGCTTGGGGCAGAACGCGAGGAGCACGGCGCCGACGGCGGCGATCATGCACGCCGCGGTCGAGTAGACCCGTGCCGCGGCCATCACGCCCACGTTCGGGGCGTTGCTGCTGAGCGCCGAGCCGCCACCGGCGCCGGCCAGGGCGGTGGCGAGGCCGCCGCCGATGAGCGCGTCGCCGACTTGGCCGTCCAGGTTCCGCCCGCTCATCGCGGCCACGGCTTTGACGTTGCCGACGAGTTCGGCGAGCACGACCAGCACCATGGGCGCCACGAACGGCACCGCGGACAGGTGCAGCTGCGGGCTGACGAGTTCGGGCAGCCCGAACCAGGGCGCGCGGGCGACGGCGTCGAGCCGGGCCGGGTCGACCTGCCCGAGCAGGGCGGCGCTGATCCAGCCGCCGAGCACGCCCAGCAGCACGGCGAGCCGCCGCGACATCCCGCGGCTGAGCACGGTCGCGAGCACCACGATCACCAGGGTGATGGCGGCGGGCACGGGCTGGACGCCGAACGAGGACACGGCTTGCGGCGCGAGGCTCAAACCGATCATCAGCACGATGCCCCCGGTGACGACCGGGGGCATCGCCGTTTCCAGCAGGCGCACGCCGAGCGCTTTGACCGCCACCCCGAAGGTGCACACGACCAAGCCGACCATCATGATCGCGCCGAGCAGCGCGCCTTGGCCGGCGCCGCCGTGGTCGACGGCGGCGCCCATCGGCACCACGAACGCCACGGAGGCGCCCAGGTAGGCGGGGACCCGGTTGCGGGTGATGAGCAGGAAGAGCAGCGTGCCGAGGCCGGACAGCAGCAGTGTCGTGGAGGCGGGGAATCCGGTCAGCAGCGGCACGAGCATGGTGGTGCCGAACATGGCGATCAGGTGTTGCAGGCCGAAGCCGACGGTCAGCGGCCAGCTGAGCCGTTCGCCGGACCCCACGACCGCTTCGTCCACCAGCTGACGACCGTCGCCGTGCACGGTCCACAACGCCACAGTGCCCTCCCCGACTTTCCCCTCCCCGGGGAAACGTTGCCACGTAACGTAGCGACAGTGGGAAGATTACTATTCGGCATCACATAATCAACCCGTCATGGGCTCATTCGAGTGAAAAATGGGTCACGCGTACTGACGTGGAGTCATCAGGGCGTCGTGCTTGACCGGTGCTTTCGTCACTGGCGGGACGAGTCCGCGGTCCCGCTCCCCCAGCCCAGCTCGTGCAGCGCGGTGGCGAGCCCGGCCAACCTGTCCGTGGCGTCCTGCACCGCGTGGCGCTGCTCCGGCGCCCCGCTGGCCGCGACCGCGCGTCCCGCGGCGGCGACCAGGTAGCGGTAACCCTCGATGCCTTCGTCGAGTTCGTCGCGCAGGCGTTTCGCGTCGGCGCGCAGCTCGTCCTGCTCGGTCGCGGGCACGTGCGGCAGCGCCGCTTCCACCGCCTGCAACCGGGAAGCGACCTCGCGCAGCGCCGTCGCGGCCCGGTTCGCGGTGGCGCGAGCATCGTCGGCTTCGGCGAAACCGTCCGCGGTGAGCTGCGTCAACGCCTGGTGCATGCTCTGCTCGGCGTCGCGCAGCAACCGCATGGGTTCGCGCGCCCGCGAGCCGCTCGGCGGCAGTTCCACGGGTTCCGGCGCCGGTTCCGGCAGCGGCGCCTTGAGCAGCCGCCGGTAGCGCCGCCATTCGGCGAACGAACCGAACGCGGCCGCGACGGCGACCCCGCCGAGGCCGAACGCGGCGACGTCGAGCGAGGTCTCCAGCACGCCCGGGGCCACCGGGATGCCGAACTGGTGCGGCGCGAACGACACGTACGCGCCGGCACCGAGTCCACCCGTGCTCACCACCCCGGCGGTGGCGTTCTGCCGTGCGCGCTTGCGCTTGCGCAGCAGCCGCGCACGGGGATCCCGCCACTGGGCGAGCTTGCGGCGGACCTGGCCGACGACGGGGCCGCGCAGCTCACGCAGCGCGGCCTCGCCCCATTCCGCGAGTTCGTTCTTCCGCGGCGGCATCGTCTCGGCCGATCAGGCCTGGCCGGTCTGCGGGTTCTGCTGCTGCTGCGGGCGGGTGGCCGGCTCGGCCACGTCCCCGCTGGCCTGCTGTCCCCCGGTGACCTGCTGCTGGCCGCCGCCCATCGAGGCGCGGAGCTGCTCCAGCCGGTTGGCGCCCGCGGCGTCGACGGAGGCCTGCTGGACCTCCATCATCCGGCCCTGCACGCTGTTCTGCGCCAGCTCCGCCTCACCGAGCGCGGTCGAGTAGCGCTTCTCGATCTTGTCGCGGACCTCGTCCAGCGACGGCGTGGTGCCGGGCGCGGCCATGTCGCTCATCTGCTTGAGCGAGTTCGACGCCTGCTCCTGCATCTTCGCCTGCTCCAGCTGGCTGAGCAGCTTCGTGCGCTCGGCGATCTTCTGCTGCAGCATCTGCGAGTTGCGCTCGACGGCCTGCTTGGCCTGCTCGGCGGACTGCAGCGACTGGTCGTGCAGCGACTTGAGGTCTTCCACCCCCTGCTCGGCGGTGACGAGCTGGCTCGCCAGCTGGCTGGCGGTCTCCTCGTACTTCTGCGCCTTGGCGACGTCGCCTTCGGCGCGCGCCTGGTCGGCCATCACCAGGGCCTGCCTGGCCGAGGACTGCAGCTTTTCGACTTCGCCGAGCTGGCGGTTGAGCTTCATCTCAAGCTGCCGCTGGTTGCCGATCACCGAGGCCGCCTGCTGGGAGAGTGCCTGGTGCTGGCGCTGCGCATCCTCGATGGCCTGCTGGATCTGCACCTTCGGGTCGGCGTTCTCGTCGATCTTCGACGAGAACGACGCCATCAGGTACTTCCAGAACTTCACGAACGGATTGGCCATCTCCTCCGCCTGCCTTCTCTCCTGCCGGTGCTGCCCGTGCGCGTTGTGCGACCGCCGCGAACCTCGACCCGACGTCTGAGGTCCGGCGCGAGCCGGCTTCAGCCACGTCGTGTCCTGTCCTCATGATGCCGCCGCACCCATCGTGTCAGGGCGCGGTGTCCGGTTCCACCAGGATGCGTAGATCTCCGGGAATTTCCCCCGGGGACCACGAACGGTCACGACATGATCGAACCAGCACCGCCACCCGAGCTTTCGCCCGGGTGGCGGCCACGGTCCGCACGGTCCACCTGATCAACGCGGCGGAGCCCCGAGAGGTTCCTTCAGGCCGCGACCACCACGCCGCCGGAGCTGCGCAGCGGCGGGCTGATCCGCTGGCTGAGCACCGGCTGCAACCGGTGTTCCTCGGTGAGGTCTTCGCTGGAGAGCTGCGCGTCGATTCCCGCTGCCTCGGTGTCGGCGAAGTCGGCGCCGGACAGGTCGGCTTCGCTGAGGTCGGCCCCCATCAGGCTCGGCACCAGGCGACCACCGTCGAAGTCCGCGGTCCGCTGCTCGACCATCGCCGGGGCGAGCACGGAGCCCGAGCCGTCGAGGTCACCGGCGACCGTGACCAGCAGTTCCGGCAGTGGCAGGTCCAGCGCGCCGCAGATCGAGGACAGCAGCTCGCTCGACGCTTCCTTGCGCCCCCGCTCCACCTCGGAGAGGTAGCCGAGGCTCACCCGGGCGGCGCGCGAGACATCTCGCAGCGTACGAGACTGAGCGGTCCGGGCGCGGCGCAGCCTTTCACCGACTGCTTCCCGCAACAACACGGTCATCGCGCGCCTCCCTCCTTCGTCGCTTACATCGTGCGCTACGCGTCAACGCCCCCTACGTTACTCATCGCGACGCGGTTTACGAGAGCGATCACCCTCTAATCCGCCGAGGGCGAACGTCCGCGCACCGGCGCGCAAGCGCGAATCGGTGACGATTCCGCAGCACTGGGCCGTCTGGACACTCCGCACCCTCAACGAAGAATCGTGGCGAAGTGTTCCAACGCCACTCGAACGGCCGCCGTCCGCACGGCCGCGCGATCACCGTCGAGCCTAGTGGAGAGCACGGTGGTGCCGGTCGCTCCCGCGAATCCCAGGTGCACGGTGCCCGGCGCGGCCCCGTCCTGCGGGTCCGGTCCGGCGACCCCGGTCAGGCCCACTCCCCAGGTGGCCCCGCAGCGCTCGCGCGCTCCGGCCGCGAGCTGCTCGGCCACCTTCGGCTGCACCGCGCCACCGGCCGCCAGCAGCGCGGGGTCGACCCCGGCGAGGTCGGACTTCAGGTCGGTGGCGTAAACGATCAGCCCGCCGCGCACGACGGCGCTGGCGCCGGGCACGTCGGTCAGCACGACCGCCAGCAGTCCCGCGGTCAAGGATTCGGCCGTGGCGACGGTCTCGCCGCGACCGCGCAGCAGTTCCAGCACGTCGGCCGCGCCGGCGGTCGAGCCGGTCACGAGCGCGTCGCCGTCGTCCGGCGGCCTTGCGCCCGCAGCCGCACGGCCTGCACCACGTAGTCCACTCCGGTCACCACGGTGACCAGCACCGCGGCGCCCATCACGATCCAGCGCACCGGTTCGATCAGCCCGCCGAGCGGCACCAGGTACGCGGTGATCGCGATGGCCTGCAGCAGGGTCTTGAGCTTCCCGCCGCGGCTGGCGGGGATCACGCCGTGGCGGATCACCCAGAACCGCAGCAGTGTGACGAACAGCTCCCGCGCGATGATCAGCAGCGTGACCCACCACGGCAGGTCGCCGACCACGCTGAGGCCGATCAGCGCGGCCCCGGTCAGCGCCTTGTCCGCGATCGGATCGGCGATCTTGCCGAAGTCGGTGATCAGGCCGCGCTTGCGGGCGAGTTCGCCGTCGATGCGGTCGGTGATGGCGGCGACCAGGAACACGACGACCGCGGCCCACCGCCACAGCGGCTGGTGCCCGTCCTCCCACAGCAGCGCCACCAGGAACACCGGTACCAGCGCGAGCCGGGAGACGGTCAGCACGTTGGCGATGTTCAGCAGCGGCACCTGGCGGGGCTCCCCGCCTTGAGCGGGTGATCCCGAGGCCGCGCCTTCGGTCGTCATGGTGTCTCCCCGGACCGTTGCCGTTCGGGCTCGTCGCCGATGGGGCGCACCACGAGGTCGACGCCTTCGCTGGCGATCACCCGGCAGTGCAGCACGTCGCCCACGGCGACCGTCCCAGGATCAGTGACGAGGCATTCGCCGTCCACCTCCGGGCCCTGGTGCTCGGCGCGCCCGGCGCAGCCGTCCTCGTGCTCGGTGTCGCGTTCGATCAGCACCCGGACCTCGCTGCCGATGCGGTCTTCGGCGCGCTGGTCGGTGAGTTCGTCGACGAGCGCGGACATCGCGGCGACGCGTTCGGCGACGACGTCCTCGTCGAGCTTGCCGTCGAAGCCTTCGGCTTCGGTGCCGTCCTCGTCGGAGTAGCCGAACACGCCGACGGCGTCGAGCCGGGCGCGGGTGAGGAAGTCGCGCAGTTCCGCGAAGTCCTCCTCCGTCTCGCCGGGGAAGCCGACGATGACGTTGCTGCGGATCCCGGCTTCGGGCGCGAGCTCGCGGATCTGGTCGATGAGCCCGAGGAAGGATTCGGTGGAGCCGAAACGCCGCATCCGGCGCAGCACGGTTTCGCTGGCGTGCTGGAAGGACAGGTCGAAGTAGGGCGCGACGCCGGGCGTGGTGGCGATGGCGCGGACCAGGCCGGGCCGGGTCTCCGCGGGCTGCAGGTACGACACGCGCACGCGGTCGATGCCGTCGATGCCCGCGAGCCGGGGCAGCAGGGTCTCCAGCGCGCGGGCGTCGGAGAGGTCCTTGCCGTAGGAGGTGGAGTTCTCGCTGACCAGGAACAGCTCGCGCACGCCCTGGGTGGCCAGCCAGGCCGCTTCCCCGAGGACTTCGTCGGGCTTGCGGGACAGGAAGGAGCCGCGGAAGGCGGGGATGGCGCAGAACGTGCACCGCCGGTCGCAGCCGGAGGCCAGCTTCAGCGAGGCGACGGGGGCGTCGTCCAGCCTGCGGCGCGTCACCCGCGTCGAGGGCACCCAGCCGTGGCCGGGCACCGCGACCTCGGCCGCGGCGGCGGGTCGTTCGACCGGGGTGATCGGCAGCATGGTGCGCCGGTCCCGCGGCTGGTGCGAGGCGAGCGGGCGGTCCTCGATCACGTCGTCGAGCCGCTCGGCGAGCTGCGCGTAGTGGTCGAAGCCGAGCACCGCGTCCGCTTCGGGCAGCTGGTCGGCGAGTTCCTGCCCGTAGCGCTCGGCCATGCAGCCCACCGCGACGACCTTCGCGCCGGTGTCGGCGGCGGCCAGCAGCGTGTCCACCGAGTCCTTCTTCGCCGATTCGACGAAACCGCAGGTGTTGACGACCACGACGTCCGCGGAGTCCTCACCGTCGACCAGGTTCCAGCCGCGCTCGTGGAGGTTCCCGGCGAGCTCTTCGGAATCGACTTCGTTGCGCGCGCATCCCAGAGTGACCATGGACACTCGGCGCGGTGTGGACCCAGCAGGCATGACCCGAGGTTAGCCGTCGCCCTGAGCCCCGCTGCGCCCGCGCCCGGTCAGCGCTGCAGCAGGACGTCGACGGGGATCTCCGCGGCCACGTCCCCCGGCAGCTTCAACGTCTCACCGGAGGCGTAGGTCGCGGCGCTGCGGTACTCGCCGCCCTCCGGACGCCACAGCACCTTCGCCTCGCGGTGGCGCCGGTCGCCGATGAGGTACACGGGGATTCCGGCCCGCGCGTAGGCCTCGGGCTTGATCCGCAGATCGTCCTCCCAGTTCGAGGAAGTGATCTCGACGACCAGGTGGAACACGTCGGCCGGGTACTGACCACCGGGCTTGCGGTGGTCGCGGAAGTCCTCGTCGACCACGGAGAGGTCCGGTAGCGCGTAGTCACCGGGCCCGTCGGGCAGCGCGACGCCGATGTTCTGGAGCACCTCGAACTGATCTTCTTCGACCGAGGCACGGTCCAAGATGCGCATGAGCCTGGTCAAGGCGACCGCGTGGCCGCCGTCGGGAGGTGGAGTCACGACGACCCTTCCGCTGATCGCTTCGATCCGGAAGCCGTCCAGCTCGGGGTTCCGCCACAGCCGCTCTGCGGTCTCGCGCGCGGTAGGGGTCTCGTCCGAGCACTCCGGGGATTCCGGGTGGCGGTCGTGCGTTCTGCGTTCAGGCATCGTGGCGGTCATCCCCCACCTCCTGGTTCGAGCCTAGCGCACAGCACCACCGTCGGTAACGATCATATCACTGTGCGAAGTCGGCCGATTACCGTGTGCAGCCCAAGGGCACGTCGACTCCAGCGTGCCGGAAAGGTAGCATCTTGACCATGCATGATTATGCGGCCGAGGTGATATCGATTCGGCGGGCACGGGTGGGGGACGTCCGCGGGATCAAAGCCCTGGTCGACTCGTACGCGGGCAAGGTGCTGCTGGCCAAGGAACTCGTGACGCTCTACGAGCACGTCCAGGAGTTCTGGGTCGCCGAGCTCACCGCGCCCGACGGCCCGCCCCGCGTGGTCGGCTGCGGCGCCCTGCACGTGCTGTGGGAGGACCTCGCCGAGATCCGCACCGTCGCGGTCGATCCGGCGGCCCGCGGTCACGGCGTCGGCCACCGCGTGGTCGGCCGTCTCGTGGAGCTCGCCGTCGAACTCGGCCTGACCCGCGTCTTCGTGCTCACCTTCGAGACCGCGTTCTTCCAGCGCCACGGCTTCGCCCCGATCGACGGCGCCCCGGTCTCCCCCGACGTCTACGACGAGATGCGCCGCTCCGCCGACGAGGGCGTCGCCGAATTCCTCGACCTCCCGTACGTCAAACCCAACACCCTCGGCAACACCCGAATGCTCCTCGAACTCCCCACCTGACGAGCCTCACGTGTCGGATCCGCACCGCGATCAGTGTCGCGGCGGTCGGCTTCAGAACAGGTCCGCGACGGCGGCGTTGGTCTTGGTCGGGTCTTCCAGCCAGAGTTCGTGGGTGATGTCGTCCAAGCGGCGGACGTCCCAGCCGAGGCGTTCCAGGTCGGCCGCCAGTTCCGGGGGCACGACCGCGTCGCCTTCGGCGGAGAGCAGCACGGTGCTGGGCACGGCGGGCGCCGCGGGGACGAACGGGTGGTGGGCGATGTCCCGGTACACCTCGCCGATCATGCGCCGGTCGAACTTCCGCTTGGCCTGCGCGGTGAGTTCGCGGGTGCGCGGGGTGTGCGCCGCGGCGGCCTGCTGCTGGTGGCCGCGGCGGGCGAGGGCGCTGATCACGAGGCTCAGCGTCGGGGCCGCCCAGAACAGCCGGGCGCGCCAGCCGCTCGTGGGCAGCGCCAGCTGGAACCCGGGGTCCAGGTACAGCGCGTACCGGGGTGCGAGCGCTTCGACCGCGCGGGGCACGATCGAACCGCCCAGCGAGTGGCAGGCCAGCACGTCCAGGCCCGTCGGCAGCGTGTCGACGAGGTCCGCGGCGAAGTCGTCGATCAGGTAGGAGTCGCCGCGCGGGCTGTCCCCGTGGCCGCGCAGGTCGACCGCGATCACGGTGTGCTCGCCACCGTCGACCAGCGGCGCGGCGAAGTCGTGCCACAGCTCGCCGGACTGCCCCAGGCCGTGCACCAGGCCGACAGTGCTGGGTCCGTCGCCGAACGTCGTCGTGTTGAGCTTCATCGCCGTCCGTCTCCGCAGGTGATCGACACCGAGCCTAGGCGGCGGCGTGGCGCCGTCCCCGAGACCACCGGGCACCCGTCGGCGGCACGTCATCCGAGCTTCATGCGGCGAAAACCCGCCTGATCCCGCGCGTACCTCGCGAAACGGCTATAACACCGGTGTTGATCCTTGCAGGCCCCACCCTGATCACGAGGAGATCCCGTGTTCCGTTCCGCCACTTCCCGCCGCGGTCTCGTCGCATCCGTCGCCGCGGGCGCCGCGATGCTGCTGTCCGTCGGCACCGCCCACGCCGACCTCTCCGATGACGAGTTGCAGCAGGTCACCGACCAGTACCTGTTCGAGACCTCGTTGAGCGACTTCATCGACCTGCGCTCCGAGCAGCCGCACTCCGGACAGCTGGACTGGTCGTCGGACAGCTGTTCCTGGTCGCCGGACGAGCCGCTGGGCTTCGACTTCTCCACCAGCTGCGACCGGCACGACTTCGGCTACCGCAACTACAAGGCGCAGGACCGGTTCTCCGAGGACAACCGGTTGCGCATCGACGACAACTTCAAGGCCGACATGTACTCGGGCTGCGATGACGACTCGACGTGCAAGGCGGCGGCGAACGTCTACTACGAGGCCGTGCGCCAGTTCGGCAACATGAGCACGTCCACGTCGTCGGCCGTCGAGCAGGCCGAGATCAAGCCGGTGCACGCCGAATCCGGCCAGGTCGTGGGCTTCGAGGGCAAGACGCGCACCGGGGAGACGATGCGCTTCGACTCCTGATCCGATTCGCCGATGCGGGCGCGGTCACCGGTTCCCGGTGGCCGCGCCCGTTGCCGTCGGACGGTTTTTCGCCGCCACCGCGCTGGGTAATGTCGCCCGCGTCCGGCGATGACGACGTAGAGGAGACGGTGCTCGATGGTGCGGCGGCAGATTCCACGCTGGTCCGAGTTGCGCCCGCTGCTGCGGGTGGAACCGCCGAAGTTGAACCCGACGCAGCGGCGGCTGTCGCAGGCGCACACCATCGCGGACCTGCGGTCGATCGCGCGGCGCCGCACCCCGCGCGCGGTGTTCGACTACACCGACGGCGCGGCGGAGAGCGAGACGAGCCTGCGACGAGCCAGGCAGACGTTCAGCGAGATCGAGTTCCACCCCTCGGTGCTGCGCGACGTGTCCACTGTGGACACGAGCAGGACGATCCTCGGGAAGCCCTCGGCGATGCCGTTCTCGTTGGCCCCCACAGGGTTCACGCGGATGATGAACCACGAGGGCGAGCCCGCGGTGGCACGGGTGGCCGAGCGCGCCGGCATTCCCTACGGCCTGTCCACGATGGGGACGACGTCCGTGGAGGACCTCGCCGCGGCGGCGCCGGGCGCGCGCAAGTGGTTCCAGCTCTACGTGTGGCGCGACCGCTCCGCGGGCCTGGAACTGGTGCGCCGGGCGAAGGAGGCCGGGTACGAGGCGCTGATGCTCACCGTGGACACGGCGGTCGCGGGCGCGCGGATGCGGGACGTGCGCAACGGTTTGACGATTCCGCCGTCGCTGACGGTGAAGACGATCGCCGACGGCGCGCTGCACCCGGCGTGGTGGATCAACCTGCTCACCACGGAGCCGTTGCGGTTCGCGTCGTTCACCCGCTGGGAGGGCACCGTCGCCGAGCTGATGAACGAGATGTTCGACCCGTCGCTGAGCTTCGCCGACGTGGAATGGCTGCGGGAGATCTGGGACGGCCCGCTGATCATCAAGGGCCTGCAGAACGCGGCGGACGCGAGCAAGGTCGTGGAGCTCGGCGCGGACGCGGTGATCCTCTCCAACCACGGCGGCCGCCAGCTGGACCGGGCGCCGACGATGCTGGAGCTGCTGCCGCGGGTGCGCGACGCGATCGGGGATCGCGGCGAGATCATGCTGGACACCGGCATCCTCAACGGCGCCGACATCGTGGCGGCGGTGGCGCGCGGCGCCGATTCCTGCCTGGTGGGCCGCGCCTACCTGTACGGCCTGATGGCGGGCGGTGAGCGCGGTGTCCAACGAGCCGTCGACATCCTGCGCACGGAGATCGAGCGCACGATGCGCCTGCTCGGCGTGGACTCCCTGACCAAGCTCGACGACTCGTACGCGACCTTGCGCCCCCACTGAGGATCACGCGTCAGCGGCGAAGCCGTGCCCTGGGCGGGCGAAGCCACACCTGCCTCACGGCGAAGCCGTGCCTTGGACGAGCGAAGCGAAGTCTGCCTTGCGGCGAAGCCGTGCCTGGATTCGCGAAGCGAATAGCCCACGTCGAAAAGCCGCTCACCGGCGGGTTCTCAGCGTTCTTCTCGCGAGGACAGCTTTTTCCCTCGTGGCGGAGCCACTTGGGAAAAAGATCCCGCAGCGAGAAGAACGCTGAGGTT